>DASQNB010000298.1:0-1847 GCA_035645175.1 Geodermatophilus sp. | reverse complement strand
AGGCTGCCGAGGAGAGGACCGTGGACGACCTCGTCACCGGCCGCTCCGGCCGCCGCACCCGCACCGACGGGGAGGCGGCGTGGACGGACTGACCGCGGTGCAGTCCCGGATCAGCGAGATCCAGGCCCGCTTCCTCACCGCACCACGCCCCGCGACGGCGAACGCCGACTGGACGGCCGCCGCCGCGGCCGCCGGGCTCACCGGCACCGGGGCCACCTCCGCGACCACCGCGGGCGCGGCGAGCGCCACCTCCGAGGGCGCCGTCGTCACCGAGGCGCGGAAGTACCTCGGCGTGCCCTACCTGTGGGGCGGCACCGACCCGGCCAAGGGCCTGGACTGCTCCGGCTTCACCAAGCTGGTCTACGGCAACCTCGGCATCGAGCTGCCCCGCACCTCCTCGCAGCAGGCCACGGCCGGCACGGCGGTGGCCTCGCTGGCCGACGCCCGCCCGGGGGACCTGGTGTTCTTCGACCACGACGGCTCGCGGCCGGGCATCGACCACGTCGGCATCTACGTCGGCGACGGGAAGATGATCGCTGCCCCGCAGGCCGGGGAGGTCGTCAAGGTGCAGGACGTCGGCGACCCGGCGGTCATCCGGCGGGTGCTGCCGGCGGGGTCCGCGGCCCCCGCGGCGGCGGCGTCCGGCGGGTCCCTGGCCGGCGTCCCGTACGCCGACCTGTTCACCCGCGCCGGCAGCCGGCACGGCGTCGACCCGGCCCTGCTCGCCGCGGTGGCGCAGCAGGAGTCCGGCTTCGACGCCTCCGCGGTCTCCCCGGCCGGCGCGCAGGGCCTCATGCAGTTCATGCCCGCCACTGCGCGCGGCCTGGGCGTCGACCCGTTCGACCCCGCTTCGGCCGTCGACGGCGCGGCCCGCTACCTCGCCGAGCTGACCGAGCAGTTCGGCTCCACCGAGCTCGGCCTGGCGGCCTACAACGCCGGGCCCGGCACCGTCAGCCGGTACGGCGGCATCCCGCCCTACGCCGAGACCCAGGACTACGTCCGCACCGTGACGAGCAAGGCAGAGGCCTACCGATGACGTCCCCCCTGGCACCGGCCGCGCCGGCGCCCACCCCGACCGCCGCGAGCCCGGCCGCGACCGACGCACCCGGCGGGGGCGAGCGGTTCGCCAGCGCCCTCGACGACGCGGTCGCCGGCGGGCAGGGCGGTCCCCGGGGCCAGGAGCCCGCCGCGGAGGGCGAGGGCACCCCCGCCGAACCGACCGCCGAGGTCCCGGCCGGTGAGCAGCCCGTGACCGGCCCCGGCGTCTCCCCCGCGGGCATGCCGCCGGCCCTGTGGGTGCTGCTCACCGGCATCGGGCCGGGCGCCGCTGCACCGGTGGCCCTCGACGGCGCTGCCCCGGTCGCTCCCGACGCGACCCCGCCGGTCGCCCCGGCCGGCGACGCCGCCCCGCCGGTCGGCCCGGCCGGCGACGCCGCCCCGGCCGCCGGCGCCGTGCCGGCCCTGCCCACCGTGGCCGGCAACGTGGCCGGCGTCCTGCCCACCGTGGCCGGCACCGCCGCACCGGTCGCGGCTCCGCCCGTCGACGGGCTCCCCTCGTCTACCGTCCCCGGCGCCGCGGCGACCACCGTGCCGGTCCCCGCACCGGTCGACGCCGCCTCGCCGGCCGCCGTCCCGACCGTCCCCCTCGCGCCGGTCGCCGACCCGCTGCCCGGGTTCACCGTGGTGGTCGCCGCGCCGGAGACCCCGGCCCCGGCGGTGGCACCGGACGCGGACGAGGTCCCGGCCACCGTCGCGCCGGCGGACCTGCCCGCCGTGGCCGCTGCGGCTCCCGGGGAGGGCGCGGCTCCCGACACCGGGTCCGCGCCCGACCAGGACACCCCGCCGCC
>DASQNB010000297.1:0-5067 GCA_035645175.1 Geodermatophilus sp. | reverse complement strand
CCCTGCGACGCGGGCCCGGGCGCCAGACGCCCGGGCCCGCGGTGCTCGGGGCACGCCCGGCCGCTCGCGGGGCACCGCCGGTGGGCGGGGAGTCACTACGGATGGCACCGGCGCGCGGGATCAGCCGCTCCGCCGGGACCTCGGGCCCGGGGGGCCCTGGGTATGGTGCCCCACCCGCCGGGCTCCGGCCGAGCCCGGCTGCCCCGGAACACCGCGGGCCCGGGCGATTCCCGCCCGGGCCCGCGTCGCAGGGTGGATCAGCCGTGCGGGAGCACCCGCACGGGTGTCACTCGACCGTCGTCGGGACCGTGATGGTGCCGTCGGTGATCTGCTGGGCGTACCCGTCGATGTCGTCCTGGATGTCGTCGATGAAGCCGCCCGACGTGGCCAGGGCGATGCCCTCGGTGGACAGGTCGTTGAGGACGTCGGTGGCGCCGGTGACGTTGCCCTCGGCGTAGTCGTTGATGAACTGCTCCACCGCGTTGTCGACCCGCTTGAGCATCGAGGTCATGATCACGGCCTGCAGCGCGGGGTCGCTGACCGTCAGGTACTGGTCGGAGTCGACACCGATCGCCCGGTTGCCGGAGTCGGCTGCGGCCTGGAAGACGCCGATGCCCGAGCCACCCGCGGCGTGGTAGACGATGTCGGCCCCGGCGTCGTAGAACCCCTGGGCCACGATCTGGCCGCGGGCGGGGTCGTTGAACCCGGAGAAGTCACCGGCCGGGGAGATGTACTGCGAGTCGACCCGGATGGCGGGGTTCACGGCCCGGGCACCGGCGGCGTAGCCGGCCTCGAACTTCTCGATCAGCGGGCTCTCCACACCGCCGACGAAGCCGATGTGGCCGCTCTCGCTCTTCAGCGCCGCGGCGACGCCGGCCAGGAAGGAGCCCTCCTCCTCGGCGAAGATCAGCCCGGTGACGTTCTCGCCCTTGGCGCCGTCGGCGTTGGAGCCGTCGACCTGCGCGAAGGTCGTGTCGGGGAACTGCGGGGCGACCTCGCCGATGACCTCGTCGTAGTTGAAGCCGACGGCGATCACCGGGTTGAAGCCCTCCTCCGCCAGCTGGGTGAGCAGCTGGGCCCGGTTGGAGGCGTCGTCGTTGGGGCTGAGCTCCTGCAGGTCGCCGCCGAGCGCGTCGGTGGCCGCCGCGGCACCGGTGTAGGCCGAGTCGTTGAACGACCGGTCGCCGCGGCCGCCGGTGTCGTAGGCCAGGCCGACGCGCAGCTCCTCGGTGGCGGTGCCGCCACCGCCGCCATCACCGCCGCTGCTGCCGGCGGGCTCGTCGCTGGCACAGGCCGCCAGGGCCATGCTGCCGGCGAGCAGCAGTGCTGCGGCCTTCATCTTCCGCGCTCGGCGCAAGACGGTCTCCTCTCTGGGGGGACGGGCCGACGGACGAGGCGGCCGTCCCGGTGGGTCGGGGTCGTGCGTGACTGCCGGCGGACGCCGGTCCCTCCAGCACGCGACGAGCGCACGCTAGCCGCGCCCGGCGGCCGCGCCGAACCCCGCGTCGGAGACCGCAACGGGATCGTTGCCAAGTCCGCCGGTGCTGTGGTCCGCACCACACGGGCTAGCGTGCGACCGTGCGACGAGGTGTGGCGGACCGGCTGACGGCCGCGGTGCTGGCCGTCGGGCTGCTGTTCGCCGGGGCCGGGCCGGCCCTGGCGGAGGAGGCCCGCCCCACCGCCGACCCCTCGGCGCCCACGCCGACCGCTCCCCCGCCGGGCGGCCCACCGCAGGGCAGCGGACCCGGCGGGGTCACCGTCGGTGGTGCGCAGCTCGACACCCGCGGCACCGTCGTGGTGGACGACGCTCCTCCGCTGCCGGCGGGGGTCGTCGCGCCCGGCTGGCTGGTGGCCGACGCCGACAGCGGTGCGGTGCTGGCCGCCCGCGACCCGCACGGCCGGTACTACCCGGCCAGCACGCTGAAGGCCCTGACCCTGCTGACCCTGCTGCCGCGGCTGGACCCGGCGGACGTCGTCGAGGGCACCGTCGAGGACGAGGCGGTGGAGGGCAGCCGGGTGGGCCTGGTGGCCGGCGGGCGGTACCCGGTGTCGCTGCTGTTCCAGGCGCTGGTCATGCAGTCGGGCAACGACGCGGCCAACGCGCTGGCCCGTGCGGCGGGCGGCACGGACGCCACGGTGCAGGCCATGAACGAGGTGGCGGCGTCGATCGGCGCCCACGACACCGTGGCGGGAACGCCGTCCGGGCTGGACGTCGCGGGCCAGTCCTCCTCGCCCTACGACCTCGCGCTGGTGTTCCGCCGGCTGGTCGAGGACCCGCGCGCCGTCGCGCTCCTGCAGACGCGCCTCGCGGAGGTGCCCGCGGTGGAAGGCCGCTCCCCCGGCTACCAGATCCATAACCAGAACCCGCTGGCCGGCACCCCGGGCAACCTGGGCGGCAAGACCGGCTTCACCGACGCGGCCCGGCACACCTACGTCACCGCCGCCGAGCGCGACGGGCGGCGCCTGGTGGTCAGCGTGATGGGCACCGAGCGCGTCCCGCTGCGCGCCGCCGACCAGGCCGCGCTGCTGCTGGACTGGGGCTACACCGTCCCGGCCGGGACCGCGGGCGTGGGCCGGCTGGTCGACTCCCCCGACGACGTCCCGCCGCCGCCCGCGACGCCGGCGGCCGGGCCGGTGGAGGCCGCCGCCCCGCCGGCCCGGGTCGCGGGGGCGGACGACGGGGGGTCGGTGCTGTTGCCCGTGGGGCTGGCCGTCACCGCCGCGGGCATCGTCGTCGCCACCGTGGTCGGCTGCCGCCGTGCGGTCCGGTTCGTGCCCGTACCCGTGCCGCTCAGCGGGCCGGAGCCGCGCCCCGGCCGTCCGCGGGCGGGACCGCCGGGTCCGGGCCCTCGGCCACCACGCGCGCGTCCCCCTGCACCCCGGACAGGGTCGCGGTCCACGCGGCCGTGAAGAACGCGAACCGGCAGACGACGTTGATCCAGATGAGGATGCCGACGGCACCGCCGAACGCCGACGCGGTCACGCTGCCCGAGATCAGCGACAGGTAGAGGCTGCCGATCAGCTTCATCACCTCGAAGCCGGCCGCGCCGAACAGCGCGCCGGGCAGCAGCCGGCGCACCGGGTGGGCGGTGGAGGACACGACCTTGAGCAGCCACAAGAAGACGACGACGTCCGTGGCCAGCGCGAGCACGATGCCCAGCGCCGCCGTGAGCAGCGGCAGGCCGGGGGCCTCGGCGAGCCCCGACAGCTCCAGCAGCCAGCCGGTGGCCTGGGTGACCAGGCCGGTGAACCCGAGGCTGAGGAAGCCGAGGAGGCCCAGGGCCACCAGGGCGAGCAGGTCCTGGAGGTTGTCCCGCAGGAACTCCGGGTCGTCGACGCGGCCCTTCCAGATGCGCTCCATGCCCAGGCGCAGCTTGTCCATGGCGCGCAGCCCGGCGTAGAGGAAGCCGACCAGGCCGATGAGCCCGGTGACCCCGGCCGAGCCGACCGCACCGCTCAGCTCGTCGGTGATCTCCGCGCCGGTCGGGCCGGGGAAGCTCTCGCGGATGGCCGTGTAGAGCTCCTGCTGCAGCAGCTCGTTGCCCGCGAGGACCAGCCCGATGACCGACGCGACCAGCAGCAGCACCGGGACCAGGCCGAGGAACACGAAGTAGGTGACTCCTGCGGCCATGAGGTCGCCCTGGGTGCGCTGGTAGCGGCCGCCGGCACGGGCGAGGTGGTCGAACCACGGGAGGCGGCAGCGCAGCCGGGTGACCCGCTCCTGCCACCGGCCGGGCAGCGCGGTGACCCGCGACCAGCGGCCGCCGGGCGGCTGGTCCTCGGCGGGCGCTGGCGCGGACCGCTCGGTCCGGGTGGCACTCACCCGCCCGAGTCTGCGGGCAGACCGCGCCGGGCGCGCCCCGGCCCCCTCCTCGGCGGCCCCGTCCGGCCGCCTCCCGGGTTCCACCGCGAGCCTGCGAGTGGCGGGGAGGAGGCGGTCCGTCCACCGAGCCTGCGAGGGGTGAGAAGGACGGGGTCCTCTCTCAGTGCGGCGGGCCGGTGAGGGGGTACTCGCGGGCGACGACCCAGGCCCCCTCGGGCGTCTGCTCGAACTCGGTGAAGTGCTGCACCCGGAACTCCGCCGAGAGGTCGGCCAGGCCGCAGTAGGCCAGGTCCAGCATGTCCCCCGGGACGTCGTGGGCCACGGTCACGTGCGGGTGGTACGGGTAGGACAGCGAGCGGGCCAGCGGTCCACGGCGGACGTCGTTGGCGATCAGCTCGCAGTTGCCGATGCCCCGGGCCACGGCGACGAACACGACGTCCGAGACCGGCGCGAACGTGCCCGTGCCGGACAGGTGCATGTCGAACGCCGGATGGCAACGGGCGACCTCGGCGAGGTGCGCGCTGATGGTCGGCCGGTCGGCGACCGGCACCTCGGTGGGCGGCAGCAGCGTGACGTGCGGGGGCACCGAGGTGGCCTGGGGGTCACCGACCTTGGCCCGCCAGTCGACGAACAACTGCGACCAGGGCTCCGGGATGGGCACGACCACACCGAGCACCGTCGTGTCCGGGGTCGGCCGTGGCCGGACCGGTTCGAAGGAGAACGTGTCCTCGTTCACGCGGGTGCCCCTGCTGGTGGCAGGAAGCCGACCTTGTCGTAGACGTCGGCGACGGTGCGGGCGGCGACCTCCCGGGCCCGGGCCGCGCCCTGGGCCAGGGCGCGCTGCAGCTCGGCGGGGTCGTCGAGCAGCTCGTGGGTGCGCTGCCGGACCGGCGTCACGAAGTCGGTGACCACCTCGGCCAGCTCCTTCTTCAGGTCGCCGTAGCCGCGGCCGGCGAAGTGCTCCTCGAGCTCGGCGACGCCGCGCCCGGACAGCGCGCTGTGGATGGTCAGCAGGTTGGTCACGCCCGGCTTGGCCTCGGGGTCGGCGACCACCTCGCGGCCGGTGTCGGTGACCGCCGAGCGGATCTTCTTGCCCGTCACCCTCGGGTCGTCGAGCAGGTCGATGCAGCCGGCCGGCGGCAGGCTCTTGCTCATCTTCTTGTCCGGCGACTGCAGGTCGAGGATCTTCGCGGTGCCCTGCACGATGTGCGCCTCGGGCAGCCGGAAGCTGGTGCCGAAGCGGT
>DASQNB010000296.1:0-15249 GCA_035645175.1 Geodermatophilus sp. | reverse complement strand
GTCGAGCCCGCGCTCCGTCGGCTGGTCGAGGCCGGCGTTCGAGTGGTGACGCTGACCCACGGCTCCCCCGGCGTCGCCGAGGCGGGACTGGAGCGCGGCGGCGTGGCCCCGCTGGTGGAGCGGTCGCTGTCCAGCGAGGTCATCCGGGCCTGGAAGCCCACCCGCGAGGTCTACCTGTGGGCGGCCGGGGTCTGCGACGTCGAACCGTCCCGCCTGGCGCTGGTCGCGTCGCACGGCTGGGACGTGCACGGCGCACTGCGGGCGGGTCTGACGGCCGCCTGGTTCCCGCGCGCCGAGCGCGTCTACCCGGCCGTGTACGACCCCGCGGCGATCGTCGCCGGCGACCTGGCCGGCGCGGTCGACGCGCTGCTCGCGCTACCGGCCGAGTGAGGGAGGTCCACACCCCGCTCGGTCCCGCCCGGGTCACCGCCACCGAGCCCTCGGGCACCGTCGTCGGGACGCTGGTCCTCGGCCACGGGGCGGGCGGGGGCACCGGGTCGGCCGACCTGGTCGCCGTCACCGCCGACGCCGCCGCCGCGGGCTGGCGGGTGCTCGGCGTCGAGCAGCCCTGGCGGGTGGCCGGGAAGCGCGTCGCGCCGGCGCCGCCCCGGCTGGACGAGGGCTGGACGGCGGTGCTCACCGCGCTGCGGGACGACGGCCGGCTGACCGGCCCGCTGGTGTTCGGCGGCCGCAGCGCGGGGGCGCGGGTGGCCTGCCGGACGGCGGCCGGACTCGGGGCGGACGGCGTGCTGTGCCTGGCCTTCCCGCTGCACCCACCGAGCCGTCCCGAGCGCAGCCGCGCCGACGAGCTGACCGCCGTGGCGGTGCCGCTGGGCGTCGTGCAGGGCGAGCGGGACGCGTTCGGCCGCCCGGAGGAGCTCGCCGCGGTGCTGACCGGGCAGCACCGCGCCTCGCTCTACGCCGTCCCCGGCGACCACGCGCTGACCCGCAGTCCGGACGTCGTGGCCCTGGCCGCGGTCGACTGGCTGGCCGGGGTCGCCGGGGCGCGCCCCGGCGACCCCGCGGAGGTCAGCGGCGCCGGCGCCGGACGACCAGCGTGACGACCAGCAGCAGCGCCGCGGCACCGGCCAGCGGAGCTGCGTAGCGGGTCAGCGCGGCCCCGCCGGCGACCTCGAGCAGGTCGATCGGCTCGGGCTCGGCCTGCTCGCGACCCGACGTCCGGGCCGCCGGGGCCGCCGTCGTGGCCGGCGGCGGCGGGATGACGGCGGCCGGCGTGGTGTCGGCTGCCGCCGGGACGGCGGCGGTGTCGCCGCCCGACACCCCGTCGGTGGCCGCGGCTGCGGTCTCCTTCGCCGCCGCCGCGGTCTGGCGGGTCTTCTCCGCGACCGCGTTGTCCCCCGGCACCTGCTCCACGGAGGCGGCGACCTCCTCGGCGGCACCCGCTGCCTTGGCCGCGGCCTTCTTCGCCGGCGTCGCCTTCGTCGCGGGTGCGGGGGTCGCCGCCGCCGTCGCGCCCGCGTCGCCGGCACCCAGCTGGGCGGCGAGCTTGTCGGCGAACTGGCCGAGCAGCTTGTTGCCGACGTCGGTAATCACACCTCGGCCGAACTGGGCCGGCCGGCCGGTGATGTTCAGGTCGGTCAGGACGTCGACCCGCGTGCTGTCGCCCTGGGCCTTCAGCTGGGCGGTGATGAGCGCGTTGGCGGTGCCGTTGCCGCGCTGGTCCTTGCCCCGGCCGTCGATGACCGCCTTGTAGGCCGACTCGTCCTTCTCGACGAACGACGCCTTGCCCTGGTAGGTCAGGTTGATCGGGCCGAGCTTGACCTTGACCCGGCCGGTGAAGTCGTCACCGGTGACCGAGTCCAGGGCGGCGCCCGGCATGCACGGCGCGATCCGCTCGATGTCCAGCAGCACCCGCCAGGCTTCGTCGATCGGCACGGGGACGGTGAACGAGTTCTCCAACTGCACGGTGCTACCTCCACAGGTCACGGAGCTCGGCCGGTCCGCCCCCGGGTGAGGGCGGGCCGGCCGAGTCGGTCGAGCGGGTTCCGGGGGGCGGTGGATCGACGCTACAGCCCCGCCGCGGCGGTCACCGCCCGGCGAGTGAGCACCTGCGCCAGGTGCTCGCGGTAGTCGGCCTGGCCGTTGAGGTCGCTGCTGGGGGACGTCCCCTCGGCGGCCGACCGCGCCGCCGCGGCGATCGTCTCCGGGCTGGCGTCGGCACCGGCCAGCGCGGCCTCCACCGCGGTGGCCCGCAGCGGCGTCGAGCCCATGTTGGTCAGCCCGATCCGCGCCTCGGCGATGTGCCCGTTCTCCCGCCGGACGACCGCGGCCACCGCCACGATCGACCACGCCTGCGCCACCCGGTTGAACTTCTCGTAGCGCATCCCCCACTCACCGGCCAGCTTGGGGACGCGGATCTCGACGAGCAGCTCCCCCTCCTCGAGCGCGGTGGTCAGGTAGTCCACGAAGAAGTCCGACGCCGGCACCGTCCGCCGCCCCTCGGGGCCGACGATGACGAACTCCGCGTCCAGCGCGAGGGCCACCGCCGGTAGGTCACCCGCGGGGTCGGCGTGGGCCAGGGCCCCGCCGAAGGTGCCCCGGGCGCGGACCTGCCGGTCGGCCACCGTCTCGGTCGCCTCGGCGATGAGCGGCGCGTACTGCAGCACCAGCGGGTCGGTCATGACGTCGTGGTGCGTCGCCATGGCGCCGATGACGATGGCGTCGCCGTCGTCCCGGACCCCGCGCAGCTCGGCGACCCGGCTGAGGTCCACCACCGTCTCCGGCGCGGCCAGCCGCAGCCGCATGACCGGGATCAGCGACTGGCCACCGGCCATGATCTTGACGTCGTCCCCGCCGTCGGCGATGGCCTGGAGGGCCTCGTCGACGGTGGTGGGACGGGCGTACTCGAACGACGCGGGGATCACCGGTCACCTCCCAGGGAGGACGCAGGGGTGGAGACGCCGGCGGTGGACTCGGTCTGGGCCCCGCCGTAGGCGTTGGTGCCGGCGGTGGCACGGTCGCCGCCGTCCCCGCCGTCGTGCAGTGCCCGCCAGACCCGCTCGGGTGTCAGCGGCATCCGGATGTCGCTGACCCCGAGGTGCCGGACGGCGTCCAGCGCGGCGTTGACGACCGCCGGGGTGCTGGCGATGCAGCCGGCCTCCCCGACGCCCTTCGCGCCGATCGGGTTGCCCGGCGCCGCGTGCACCGTGTTGCCGGTGTCGAAGTGCGGCAGGTCCGCCGCCGAGGGCACCAGGTAGTCGACGAAGCTGCCGGTGGTCAGGTTGCCGTCGGCGTCGTAGACGGCCTCCTCGAACAGCGCCTGGGCGATGCCCTGGGCGAGCCCGCCGTGTACCTGGCCCTCGACGATGAGCGGGTTGACGATCGTCCCGACGTCGTCCACGCAGGCGTACTTGCGGATCTTCACCATGCCGGTCTCGGTGTCGACCTCCATGGCACAGATGTGCGTGCCGTGCGGGAACGAGAAGTTCACCGGGTCGAACGTGGCGTCCGCGTCGATCGAGGGTTCGACGTCCTCCGGGTAGTTGTGCGCCGCGAACACGGCCAGCGCGATCTCCTGGATGCCGAGCTCGGCCCCCGGCGTCCCGCGGACGGAGAACTTCCCGCCGCTGAACTCCAGATCGTCCTCGCTGGCCTCCAGCAGGTGCGCGGCGATCTTGCGGGCCTTGGCGACGACCTTCTCCGCCGCCTTGACCACCGCGGTGCCGCCGACCACGAGGGACCGCGAGCCGTAGGTGTCCAGGCCGCGGGTGGAGATGGCGGTGTCGCCGTGCAGCACCTCGACGTCCTCGAAGGGGACGCCGAGCTGGTCGGCCACCAGCTGGCTCCACGCCGTCTCGTGGCCCTGGCCGTGCGGCGTGGACCCGGTGACGACCTCGACCTTGCCGGTGGGCAGCATCCGGATGGAGGCGTGCTCCCAGCCGCCGGCGCCGAAGGACAGCGAGCCGAGCACCCGGGACGGCGCCAGGCCGCACATCTCGGTGAAGGTGGAGAAGCCGATGCCCAGCTGCACCGGGTCGTTCGACTCCCGGCGCCGCCGCTGCTCTGCGCGCAGTTCGTCGTAGCCGATGAGCTCCAGCGCCTGCTGGGTGGCGGTCTCGTAGTCGCCGCTGTCGTACTCGAGCCCGGCCACCGTGGTGAACGGGAACTCGTCGGCGTTGATCCAGTTCCTGCGGCGCAGCTCGAGGGGGTCCATGCCCAGCTCGACGGCCAGCTCGTCCATGATCCGCTCGATGGCGAACGTCGCTTCCGGCCGCCCGGCGCCGCGGTAGGCGTCGGTGGGGACCTTGTTGGTGAAGACGCCGTCGCACTCGAACCGGTAGGCCGGGAACTTGTAGATCGCCGGGAACATGAACGCGCCCAGCGCCGGCACGCCAGGGGTGATCAGCCGCAGGTAGGCGCCCATGTCGGCGAGCAGCCGCACCCGCAGGCCCTTGACGTTGCCCTCGCGGTCGGCCGCGATGTCGATGTACTGGATCTGGTCGCGCCCGTGGTGGGCGGTCATCAGCGACTCGCTGCGGGTCTCGGTCCACTTGACCGGCTTGCCGAGCCGCCGGGCCAGCAGGAGGGCGATGACCTCCTCGGGGTTGACCTGCAGCTTTCCGCCGAAGCCGCCGCCGACGTCAGGGGCGATGATCCGCAGCTTGTGCTCGGGCACCCCGGTGACCGAGGCGAGCATGACCCGGAGGATGTGCGGCACCTGGGTCGCCGACCACATCGTGTAGTTGTCGCCCTGGGGCTGGACGACGACCGAGCGGGGCTCCATGAACGCCGGGATCAGCCGCTGGTTGATGAGCCGGCGGCTGACGACCACCTCGGCGTCGGCGAACGCCTGCTCGGTGTCGGTCCCCGTGCCGGCCTCACCGGCGTCGAAGACGAAGTGGTAGCTGGTGTTGGACTCGAGGTGGTCGTGGGTGAGCTGTGCGCCCTCGGCCACCGCCTCCTCCATGTCGAGGACGGGCGGCAGCACGTCGTAGTCGATGTCCACCAGCTCGAGGGCGTCGGCCGCGGCGGTCCTGCTCCGCGCGACGATCACCGCGACGGCCTCGCCGACGTGGTTGACCTCGTCCACGGCGATCGACGGGTGGCCCGGGTTGACCATGTCGGGGGTGACCGGCCAGGCACAGGGGATGGAGCCCTGCTCCTCGGCGAGGTCCCGCCCGGTGAAGACGGCGATGACCCCGGGGGCCTCCTGCGCGGCGCTCACGTCGATGGCGGTGATCTTGGCGTGGGCCACGGGGCTGCGGACGACGGCCAGGTGCAGCATGCCGGGCAGGACCATGTTGTCGGTCCACGTCGTCCGGCCGGTGATCAGCCGGGCGTCCTCCTTGCGGCGGCGGGCCTTGCCGACCTCGCGCTCCGGCGCCTGGGTTCCGGGCTGGTCCTCGACGGCGGTCACTGCTGCGCTCCTGCCACGTGCGGGGCGGCCGCGGTGTCGACCTCGGCCGGGGAGACGTGCCCGTTGCCAGCAGCGGCGCCACGCATCTCGCCGGCGGCCTGCTGCACCGCGCGGACGATGTTCTGGTAGCCGGTGCAGCGACAGAGGTTGCCCTCGATGCCCTCGCGGATCTCGGTCTCGCTCGGGTCCGGGTTCTCCTTGAGCAGGTCGACCGAGGCCATGATCATCCCCGGGGTGCAGTACCCGCACTGCAGGCCGTGCATCTCGTGGAACGCCTTCTGCATCGGGTGCAGGCCCCCGCCGGTCGGGGCCAGGCCCTCGATGGTGGTGACCTCGCCGCCGTCGGCCTGGACGGCCAGCACGGTGCAGGACTTCACGGCCGCGCCGTCCAGGTGGACCGTGCACGCGCCGCAGTTGCTGGTGTCGCAACCGACGACGGTCCCGACCTTCCCCAGCTGCTCCCTCAGGTAGTGCACCAGCAGGGTCCGGGGTTCGACGTCGTCGGCGTACGTCACCCCGTCCACCCGCACGTTGATCTGGGTCACGGTTCCTCCGCTCCTCTGCAGGGCTCATGTGGCTGCGGACACACAGCGCCACCTGCAGCAGAGTCTGTCGATCCTCGAGTGACTTAGGCCACGCTTACCTACCGGCGAGGGACTCGGCTCCCTCCGCACCTGCGGGTTCGCTGTGGGAAATCAACTGCACGAGCAGGACTTCAGCCCCCAGAAGGGTGCACCTGCGGCAGAAGGGCAACGTTGCAGCGGCGTTGCGGCGACTCCACGGCCGGTCGCGGCGGGGACCCGGGTGGAGCAGCTCCAGGACGACGTTGTTAGGTGAGCCTCGCCTATCTGGAGGGAAGCTCATGTCTGTCCGCCCGTTCCTGCGCGGCGCCGCCCTGCTCGCCGCCACCGTCCTGGTCACCAGCTGCGGCTCCGATGACACCGGGTCCTCCGAGGACGCCGCCGCGTCGAGCAGTCCGTCGGGCTCCGGTGCCTCCCCGGTGACCGTGCAGACCGCGTTCGGCCCCGTCGAGGTCCCCGAGGAGCCCGAGCGGGTGGTCGCTCTCGGCTGGTCGGACGCCGAGACGGCGCTGGCGCTGGGCGTGCAGCCGGTCGGGGCCAGTGACTGGCTGGGCTTCGGCGGCGAGGGCGTCGGGCCGTGGGCCGAGGGGCTCTACGACGAGGCCCCCGAGAACATCGAGACGCTCGAGCCCAGCCTGGAGGCGATCGCCGCACTCGATCCCGACCTCATCCTGGACACCCGCTCCCCCGCCACCCAGGACCGCTACGACGCGCTCAGCGCGATCGCCCCGACGATCGGCCAGCCCGAGGGGGTCGGGCCGTACCAGACCACCTGGCAGCAGCAGCTGGACCTGGTCGGCCAGGCGCTCGGCCGCGAGGAGGAGGCCGCCGGGCTGCAGGCCGAGGTCGAGCAGCAGTTCACCGAGGCCGCCGAGGCCAACCCGCAGTTCGAGGGCACCGAGGTCGCCGTCGGCGCGTACACCTCCGAGGGCTTCGGCGCCTACGTCCGCGGCGACACCCGCGTGGACTTCATGGAGGCCCTGGGCTTCACGAACGAGGCGGCCGTCCAGGACCTCGCCGGGGAGAGCTTCTCCGTCTCGCTCAGCGAGGAGCAGGTGCCGCTGCTCGACGCGCCGCTGACCGTCGTCTTCCCGATCTTCGTCGACGCCGCGCAGATCACCAGCAACCCGCTGTGGCAGTCGCTGCCCTCGGTGCAGCAGGGCAACGCGCTGGTGCTGGAGGACCAGACGCTGGTCAACGCCTTCTCCAGCGGCTCGGCGCTGGGCACCCGGTACGCGCTGGAGAACGCCGTCCCCCTGTTCGCCGAGACCCTCGGCTGAGGCCTCCCTGGAGAATCCTCCGGCCCCGTCCAGAGGCTCGCCGCGAGCCTGCGAGTGGTGAGGGGGACGGGGTCCTTCCACTTCATCGGGCCGGTGCGGGCGCCGTCCGCACCGGCCCGGACACCCGCTCGCGCCGGCGCAGCAGCGCCGACGCGGTGAGCGCGACCAGTCCGACCGCGGCCAGCCCGACGCCGACGACGGCCGGGGCGGTCCAGCCCAGGCCCGCCGCGATCACCACGCCGCCGAGCCAGGCGCCCAGGGCGTTGGCCGCGTTGAGCGCCGAGTGGTTGAGCGCGGCGCCGAGCATCTGCGCCTCGCCGGCGACCTCCATCAGCCGCAGCTGCAGGGTCACCACCAGGACCGAGGCCGTCGCCGAGAGCAGGAAGAAGCCGGCCAGCAGGCCCGGCGCCCAGCCGGCGACGAGCGCCAGCACGGCCAGCAGCAGGCCCGTCGCGACCATGGCCCCGACCAGCGAGCGGAACAGCGCACGGTCGGCGAGCCGGCCGCCCAGCGCCGTCCCGACGACGCCGCCCACGCCGTAGACCAGGAGCACCCAGGGCACCGCGCCACGCGGCAGCCCGGCCACCTCGGTGGACAGCGGCGAGACGTAGCTGTAGACGGCGAACACGCCGCCGAAGCCGACCGTGGCCACCAGCAGGGTGAGCAGCACCTGGGGCCGGCGCAGCGCGGCGAGCTCGGTCGCGACCGTGACGTCGGCCCGCCCGGGCGAGGCGGGCACGAGGGCCAGCACCGCGAGCACGGTGGCGGCGGCGAGGACGACGACGGCCCAGTACGCCGCCCGCCAGCCCAGCGTCTGGCCCAGCCAGGTCGCCGCGGGCACGCCCGCCAGGTTCGACACCGCCAGGCCGAGCATCACCGAGCTGACCGCCCGGCCGCGCAGCTCGGGTCGCACCAGCCCGGCGGCGACCAGGGAGGCCACCCCGAAGTAGGCGCCGTGCGGCAGCCCGCTGACGAAGCGGGCGAGCAGCAGCGAGGAGTTCCCGGCCGCCAGCGCGCTGCCCAGGTTGCCGACCAGGAACGCGGCCATCAGGGCGATCAGCAGCCCGCGCCGCGGCAGCCGGGCGCTGAGCGCGGCGATCACCGGCGCCCCCACCACCACGCCCAGCGCGTAGGCGGAGATGACCTGCCCGGCGGTGGGGATGTCGACGCCCACGCCCTCGGCGATCTCGGGCAGCAGGCCGATCGACACGAACTCGGTCGTGCCGAGGGCGAAGGTGCCCAGCGCGAGGGCGACGACCGCGGCGACCACCCGCCTGGTGCTGAGCAGGGGGGCGCCGGGCGGTGCGGAGGTCACGGAGTACGGGCAAGTCGGCCCGTCCCGCCCGCATTCCCACCGGTCCCCTGCAGCGTCCCGCCGTGGCCCCGTCCCGGAACGGCCCCGTCCAGAGGCTCGCCGCGAGCCCGCGAGCGGTGAGGAGGACGGGGTCCTCCTTCAGTGCAGGCGGAGCGACCCGCGGGGCACCCGGCGCAGCCGGTGCAGGTGCGCGGCGACGGCCGGCCGGCTGGGCGCGCCGGGCGGCAGCGTCTCCAGGCAGGCCTGCCACACCGCGACGTCGTCCTGGACCTCGGGCAGCCGGGTGTAGCGCAGCAGCAGCTCGGGACGGCGGGCGGCGAGCACCGCCTGCCGCAGCGAGGTGCTGAGCCGGGCGCGGGCGGCGACCACCCCGGGCGCCGACGAGCGGGGCAGCACGGCGCCGGCGTAGCGCTCCAGCGCGGGGCCGACGGCACCGCGGGCCAGCAGCCGGCGGACCTGCTCCAGGTCGGTCTCCAGGGGGCCGGTCAGCCGGTAGGGGCGGGAGCCGAGCAGCTGGGCGCCGACCAGCCGGCGCAGCCGCGACAGCTCGGCCCGGACGGTGACCGCGGCCGCGTCGCCGGCGTGGCACTCGGCGGCCAGCTGCTCGGCGGTGCGCCCGCCGCCGCCGACCGCCGCCTCGGCGAGCAGCAGCAGCAGCTCGGAGTGGCGCAGGGAGAGCTCCGACGGGCCGGAGGGGAGCACCAGCCGGGCGCGCTCGCGGCCGAGCACCTCCAGGCGCGGGGCCGGCCGGGCGGCGGGACGCGGGGCCGCGCGGACCGGGCGGGTGGCCTCCTCCCGGTGCAGCCAGCGCAGCTCCGACTCCACCGCGGCCACGGTGGCCCGGACGAGGGTCAGCACCTGCGGGCTGGCCACGTGGTCGCCGCCGGTGACGTCGATGGCCCCGAGCAGGACGCCGGTGACCGGGTGGTGCACGGGTGCGGCCGAGCAGCTCCACGGCTGCACCGAGCGCCGGTAGTGCTCGCTGCCGTAGATCTGGACGGCGTGGTCGAGGGCCAGCGCGGTGCCCGGGGCGTTGGTGCCGGCGACCTCCTCGGACCACCGCGCACCCTCCACGAAGTGCATCGCCGCCGCGCGGGAGCGCAGCTGGGAGTCCCCTTCGACCCACAGCATCCGGCCGTCGGCGTCGGTGACCGCGACGATCATCCGGTCGGCCTCGGCGTCCTCGACCAGCAGTCGGCGGATCACCGGCAGCACCGGCGCCAGCGGGTGGGCGGCCCGGTAGGCCAGCAGCTCGTCGTCGAGCAGGTCGACCGGCGGGGCGTTGCCGTCGGGGTCGACGCCGCCCGCGAGGCTGCGCCGCCAGGAGTCCCAGACGACGGCGCGGACGGAGTCGGGCGTCGCGGGACCGGAACGGGTGACGAGCGCCTCGTGGGCGGCGCGCAGCCGCCGGGACAGCGTGGGGTCGGGCCGTCCGTCGGGCAGCGCGATCCAGGGGTTCACCATCGTCACGGCGTCGTCCGCGGGCTCGGGTCCATCGTCCGCACATCGTGACCGCTCTCACGCGATTGCACCAGTGACCCGGTCGGGCGCAACCGTTTCGGGGGTGGTGGCATCGGAGCAGGTCGGGCCGGCAGCAGCGCCCGGGCGTCGCGGGCACGCAGCGCGCCCCACCACAGACCGGCTCCGTAGGCGAGGTCCTCGAGCCGGCGGCCGGCGGCGAAGCGCAGCGGGCCGACCTGTCCGCGGTACGGCCACCAGGCCAGGACGGCGTCGGAGACGGCTGCGGCGGCGACCCCGCGGCGGGCGCGGCGGGAGACCGCGGCAGCGGCCAGCGCGAGCGGCCAGTGGTGCCGGGTGACGCTGCGGGCCAGGGTCTTGCCCGCCGCGGCGCTGCCCCGCACCACCAGCAGCGCGGCGAGCCCGACCGGGGCGGGCTCGCCGGGGCGGGCCAGCCGGGGCGCCAGCCGGCCGGTGGCGACGGCGAGCACCGCGGCGCAGGCCAGCGCGCCGGACCGGCGTCCGGTGAGCGCCAGCACCCAGGCCGCTGCCGACCACGGGGACAGCACCAGGGGGGCGACCGCGGCGCCGTGCCGGGCGGCCAGCAGCGCGGCGCCGGTGCCGTAGAAGGCGCGGCGGCGCAGCCACTCGCCGGTCGCGGACCGGTGCTCGTGCGCGACGGCGGCCGACGGCTCGTACCGCACCCGCCAGCCGGCGGCGACCAGCCGCCACACCAGGTCGACGTCCTCGGCGACCCGCATCGACTCGTCGAAGCCGTCGCCCAGCGCCGCGCGGCGGGCCACCATCGCCGCGCTGGGCAGGTAGGACACCGCCGTCCCAGGGGCGACCGGCGCCGGGTCGGGGCCCATGTCCAGCGCGCTGACCGCGGCCTCGTACGGCCCCACCCAGCCGGAGGCGTCGGCGGCGAGCGCGGTGATCCGCGGGGCGACCAGCGCCAGCCGCGGGTCGGCGGTGTGCCGGACCAGCGGCGCGGACCAGCCCGGCAGCGGCACGCAGTCGGAGTCCAGGAAGGCGACCAGCTCGGTGGTGGCCGCCCGCAGGCCGGCGTTGCGGGCGGCGGCCGGGCCGCGGGCGGTGGCGTGCCGCAGCACCCGGGCGTGGTGCCGGGCGGTGATGGCGGTCACCGCGACCGGGTCGGCGGAACCGTCGTCCACCACGAGCACCGGGACATCGGCGGTGTCCGGGTCGGCGCGCAGCGCGCCGAGCAGCCGGTCCAGCTCCGCGGGACGGTCCTTGACCGGGACGACGACGGTGAGCTCCCCCGCCGGCGCGCCGTCCGGCTCGGGGTGCGCCGGGTCGGGGTGGGCGAGGCCGCAGTCGAGGAGCCGGGCGGCCAGCGTGGCGGTGACGGCGTCCCGGACGACGAACCGGTCGTCGCGCAGCAGGTCGTGGGCGCGGGGCTGCAGGCGGACCAGCCGCAGCGGGGAGCCGCCGAGCAGCGTCGTCCCGCCGTCACGGCGGCGGACCCGGGGGTCCAGGCGGACGGCGGTGCCGTCGGGGAGCCGGTCGGGCGGGGGTGTCGACACGAGCACTCGCCCACCCGACCCCGAGGCGTGGGTCATCCCTGGGCCAGCACCTCGGCGGTGGTCGTGACCTCGACCAGCGGCGCGTAGCAGCCGAGGATCCGCATGGTGTCGTCGTGGGCCTCGTCGTTCGCGCCGGCGCAGGCGTCGGAGACCACCCGCACCAGCACCCCGGCGTCCGCCGCGGGCAGCACGGTGGACAGCACGCAGCAGTCGGTGGCCACCCCGGCGACGGTGACCGGCCCGCCGCCGACCAGCTCCGCGACCTCGGGGACCCACTTGCCGAAGGTCGGCGCGTCGACGACGGGGCGGGCGCCCGGGTCCTCGGAGAGCTGGAACAGCGGGATGGCGTGCGCCTGGGTGAAGTAGTCGTACTTCGCGTAGTAGTCGGCCCACGCGCCGGTCGGCTCGTCGGGCACGACGAAGCGGGTGAAGACCACGCGGTCGCCGAACGCCTCGACCAGCGAGCGGATCTGCGGGCGGATCTCGTCGAAGCGCGGCGTCGTCCACGGCGACCCCGGGTCGCGGAACACCTCCTGGTAGTCGACCACGATCAGCCAGCCGGACGGGTTCCCCATGGACCGGACGATAACTCCGCGCGGCCGGACGCGTTCCGTCAGCCGCGCAGCCGGCCGCTGGGGTCGACGTCCCACGCCCGGACGGCGGCGGCCAGCCGCCCGGCCATCCCGGTGAGCAGCTCCGCACCCTCCTCCGCCGAGGCGCCGGCCGGGTCGCCGAGCACGCCGGTCGAGCTGACCGCGCGCACCCCCTCGGCGCGCAGCCGGGGCAGCAGCTCGGCGATCGGCGTGGTGTCCCCCGCCACCGCCCGGTCCGCGCGGACGAGGTCCGGTTCCACGTGCAACACCACCGACGTCTCGGTGCGTCCGGCGTGCGCGTCGGCGCCGGCTACCGCGCACGGGAACCAGGCGACCTCACGTCCCTCCGACCGCAGCTGCGCGCCGGCCGTGCGGAGTGCGTCGAGGTTGCCGCCGTGCCCGTTGACCAGCACCAGCCGGCCGGCCCAGCGGCAGGCCGATCGGCCGTACTCGACGAGCAGGCCGGTCAGCGCCTCGGTGCCGATGGAGACGGTGCCGGGGAAGTCCTCGTGCTCGCCGCTCGCGCCGTAGGCCAGCGCCGGGGCCAGCAGCGCGCCGTCCAGGTCGTCGAGGGCGGCCTCGGCGACCGCGCAGGCGACGGTGGTGTCGGTGGCCAGCGGCAGGTGGTGGCCGTGCTGCTCGACGGCGCCCAGCGGCACCAGCAGCAGCGGGCGCTCGGGCAGGTCGGGCCAGGTGGCGCCGGCGAGCCTCGTTCTCCGGACGGCGTCAGGCACCGGGGCAGCCTAGGTCAGGGCCAGACCCAGCCGGTCGCCGTCCAGGGTGGCCGCGCCGGCCTTGCGCGGGGCGAGGCAGTCGCCGACCCGGTGCACCTCGAGCCCGCTGTCGCACAGGGCCGTCCACAGCTCGTCGTCGGCGCGGGGGGCGGTGGCGACGACCACCCAGTCGACGGTGCGCTGCTCGGTCGTGCCGGTCGGGTGGTGCATCAGCCGCACGGTGCGCCCGTCGACGGCGGTGACCAGCCGCTCCGTCGTCCGCCGGATGCCGAGCGCCGCTGCCCGCCGCTCCCAGCCGGGGCGGTCGAGGGTGAGTCCGAGGTCCTGGCCGACGACCATCGCCGCCGTGACCACCTCGACGGTGCAGCCGCGGCCGGCGAGCAGCTCGGCGACCGAGGTCGCCGCGGCGGCGCCGAGGTCGTCGACGACGAGCACGTCCCCGGCCGGGGCGGCCGCACCCGTGAGCACCTCGCGCACGTCGACCACCCGGTCGCCCTCCCCCGCCCAGGTCGGCTGCACCGGGCGGGCGCCGGTGGCGAGGACGACGACGTCCGGCGCCTCCGCCCGCACGCGCTCCGCGGTCGCCCGCACGCCGGTGCGGACTCCGACGCCCACGCGGGCGCACTCGGCGGCGAGGTCGTCGACCAGCGGCCGCAGGCCTCCCCGGCCGGGCGCGGACGCCGCGACGAGGACCGCGCCGCCGGTGCGCTCCGCCTGCTCCCAGACGGTGACCGCGTGCCCGCGGGCGGCGGCGGTGGCGGCGGCACGCAGCCCGGCCGGACCGCCGCCGACGACCAGCACCCGGCGCCGGTGCGTGGGCACGGGCAGCGGCGCCTCGCGGCCGGCCCGCGGGTTGGTCACGCAGCCGAGCGGGCGGTTCAGCCCGACCCGGCCGACGCACTCCTGGTTGCAGCCCAGGCACCGGCGGATCTCGCCGTCCCGCCCGCCGAGTGCCTTGGCCCCGAACTCGGGATCCGCGATCTGCGCGCGGACCGCGCCGACCAGGTCGCAGTCGCCGTCGGCCAGCGCGCGCTCGACCTGGGTGGGGGTGAGGAAGCGGCCGACGCCGACCACCGGCACGTCGACGGCGGCGCGGACCGCCGCGGAGAGGTACCGGGCGTAGCCGGGCGGCGTGGTCATCGGCGGGACGACGCGGTCGAGGGTGGCCGTCGCGACGCCGACGGTGGTGCTCAGGTAGTCGACCAGCCCGCGCTCGGCGAGCAGCCGCGCGGTGGCCACGGCCTCGGCGAGCGTCGTCCCGCCGTCCAGGCCCTCCTCGTCGGCCAGCCGGACGCCGAGGGCGCGGCCGGAGCCGAGCGCCTCGCGGACGGCGGTGAGCACCTCGACGAGGAACCGCGCGCGGTGCTCCAGCGGGCCGCCGTAGCGGTCGGTGCGCCGGTTGGTGGCGCCGGACAGGAACTGGCGGACCAGCGAGGACTGCGAGCCCTGCACCTCCACGCCGTCGAAGCCGGCCGCGGCGCAGCGGGCGGCGACGTCGGCGTAGCCGGCGACCAGCCGGGCCAGGTCGGCGGTGCTCGCCTCGCGCGGCACCTCGCGGAAGAGCGGGTCGGGGACCGGGGACGGGGCGAGGACCGGCGCCCGGCTGTGCAGCGAGTCGGACTGCCCGCCGTTGTGGTTGACCTGGGCGAACACCGGCACGCCGTGCGCGTGGACGGCGTCGGCGACCCGCCGCATCCCCGGGAGCACGGCGGGGTCGTGCCCCCGGACCAGCTCCTCGTAGGGCCGGTCGGCGGGGTCGGTGGAGCACTCCTCGGTGATGATCAGTCCGGCACCGCCGGCCGCGCGAGCGGCGTAGTAGGCAGCGTGCCGCTCCGTGAACCGGCCGTCGGCGGCGTAGTTGGTCAGGTGGGCGGGGAAGACGAGGCGGTTCGGCAGCGTCACCGGCCCGACCGGCAGCGGGGCGGCTCCGTGCTCGACGCCCACCCGCCCACCTCCTCTCGCCCGGTCCGGCACCCGGGACGGTAGAGACTCCCAGGCGTGGCTCCTCGACGCTGCCCCTGCGGGACCGGCCTGCCCTACGCCGACTGCTGCGGCCGGCTGCACGACGGCAGCGCGACCGCGACCACCGCCGAGCAGCTGATGCGCTCCCGCTACAGCGCCTTCGCCGTCGGGGACCCCGCGTACCTGCTCGCGACCTGGCACCCCTCGACCCGTCCGCCCTCGCTGGAGCTCGACCCGACCGTGCGGTGGACCGGCCTCGACGTGCTCGCGACCAGCGACGGCGGTCTCTTCGCCGCGGAGGGGACGGTCGAGTTCCGGGCCTGGTACCGGCACGAGGGCGAGACCAGCAGCCAGCACGAGGTGAGCCGGTTCGAGCGCGTGGACGGCGCCTGGCGGTACCTC
>DASQNB010000295.1:0-4889 GCA_035645175.1 Geodermatophilus sp. | reverse complement strand
ATGACCACGCCGCGCAGTCCGGCCAGATCCGCCGGCGTGCCGTGCAGGAACTGCACCGCAGCGAAGAGCAGGGCCGGCTGCCGCTTGTCCTCCGGCAGGCCGGCCAGGAAGCGCAGCACGTCACCGTCGTCGGCGACCGCGGAGGCGAGCCGCGAGTACAGGGGTGACTCGGTGGCCGCCTCCTCGGCGAAGGCGCGGTACCCGGAGGCGATCCGCTCGATGTCCTCGTCCGCCACGCAGGCACCATCGCAGCATGCCCCCCGACGTGCTCGTCCACCTCGTCGAACCGGCTGCCTGGCGGGCGGCACTCGACACGGGGGCGCTGCGCCCGCCGTCCCTGGCCGAGCAGGGCTTCGTGCACCTGTCCACCCCTCAGCAGGTGCACCTCCCGGCCGCCCGGCTGTTCCCCGGACGACGGGACCTGGTGCTGCTCGTCGTCGACCCCGCCCGGCTCCCCGACCCGGTGCGCTGGGCTCCCGGCGTGCCCGGCGACCCGCCCGGCACGCGCTTCCCGCACCTGCACGGCCCGCTGCCGGTGGCCGCCGTCGTCGCGGTCGTCCCGTACCGGCCGCCCGCCGAGCCGGTCCTCCCCCGGCCGGACGACGCGCTGGGGCGCGCCCTCGCGCTCGGCCTGTCGGTGCGCACCCGGCGGGCGGCCGAGGTGCGCGACGTCCCCGGCGGGGTGGCCGTGCTGGACCCGGCGTTCCCGTACTCGCGCGACGACAACGGTCTGGTGCTCTCCGAGCCGGTGGACGCCGGGACCGTCGAGGCGACGACCACCGACGTCGCCGCCGACGCGGGCTGGCCGCACCGCGTGGCGACGCTGACCTGGCCCGGTGCCGGCGCCGTGGCCCGGGAGCTGGCCGCCCGCGGGTGGCAGGCCGACGAGCTGCTGGTGATGGCCCGCCCGGCCACGACCCCGCCACCCGGGCGCCGTGCCGAGGTGGTCGACCAGCGGGAGCTGCACGACCTCTGGGAGCGCTCGTGGCGGCGCGACCTGCCGGCCGGCGAGGCCGACCTGGACGAGGTGGTGGCGCAGCTGGTCGGCCGCGAACACCGCAACGACCGGGTGGTCGCGGTGACCGACCTCGCCGTCCGGGCGGAGGGCCGGGTGGTCTCCGCCGGCCAGCTCCGGGTCGACGGTGCGACCGCCGCGATCGAGTCGCTCACCACCGACCCCGCCGCGCGGGGACGCGGCCACGGGGACGCCGTCCTGGCCGCGGCGCTCGACCACGCCGCGGCAGCCGGCTGCGACCTCGTGGTGCTCGAGGCCGCCGCGGCCGACTGGCCGCGGCACTGGTACGCCCGGCGCGGCTTCGTCCCCGTGGGATCGACCTGGGAGGTGTCGGCCAACCGGACCTGAGGTGGCCCCCTCCAGGGCACCGCCCCGAGCGTGCGAGGGGTGGGGAGGAGGGGGTCCTTCCTCAGGCCGGCGCGACCACCGACAGCAGCAGGTAGGCCACGGCCGCCGACGGCAGCAGCGAGTCCAGCCGGTCCATGATCCCGCCGTGGCCGGGCAGCAGCTGCCCCATGTCCTTGATGCCGAGGTCCCGCTTGATCAGCGACTCGCCCAGGTCACCGGCGGTCGCGCTGACGGCCAGGGCGACGCCGAACAGCAGCCCGCCCCACCAGGGCCCGCCCAGGCCGAGGGTCACGATGGGGGTGGCGACCAGCACGCACGCGAGGACCGACCCGGCCATCCCCTCCCAGGACTTCTTGGGGCTGACCGAGGGCGCCATCGGGTGCTTCCCGAACAGCACGCCCGCGGCGAAGCCACCGACGTCGTTGCCGACGACCGTCGCGATGAACACCAGCACCCGGATCGCGCCGTCGTCGGGGACGAGCAGCAGGACGGCGAACCCGGCCAGCAGCGGCACGTAGAGGGCGACCAGGACACCGGCCGAGGCGTCCCGCAGGTAGCCCTCCGGCCCGTCACCCAGCCGCCACAGCAGGACGGCGAGGACGGTGAGCAGGAACGCGACGACCAGGCCGGAGGCCCCGCGGGTCCACGCCAGGGCGAGCATCGCGACGGTGCCGACGAGCACCGGCGCCAGCGGCGCGCGCACGCCCCCCGCCTGCAGCGCCCGGGTCAGCTCGACGACGCCGACCAGGATGGCGGCCAGCAGCACCAGCAGGAACGCCGGCCGGTAGACCAGCAGCGAGACCAGGACGGCCGCGCCGAGCCCGAGGCCCACGCCGATCGCGGCCACCATGTCGCGGCCGGCGCGGCCGGACTTCTTCACGGCCCCCTCGACGAGGACCGGGCCGACGGACTCGGTCGTCGACACGGGGACCTCGACCTCCGTCGTCCCCGGTTCCCGGCCGGGCAGCTCGGTGGTCGACGGTTCGGCGACCGGAAACGGCGCGGTCCGCAGCTCGGTCACCGGCCGCGGCGGAGGTGGCGGTGGCGGTGCCGGGCGCCGGCCGACGGCCGGGAGCGGACCGGTGTCGGGGTCGGTGGTCATGGCACGAGCTCCGGCCGCTCAGACCTCGAGCAGCTCGGTCTCCTTGTGCTTGACCGCCTCGTCGATGCCGTGCGTGTGCTTGGCGGTGAGGTCGTCGAGCTCCTTCTCCGCGCGGCGGACGTCGTCCTCGCCGGCCTCGCCGTCCTTGGCGATGCGGTCGAGCTCCTCCTTGGAGCGGCGGCGGATGTTGCGGATCGCGACCTTGGCGTCCTCGCCCTTGGCGCGGGCCTGCTTGACCAGGTCGCGGCGGCGCTCCTCGGTCAGCTGCGGGAAGACCACGCGGATGATCTGGCCGTCGTTGGTCGGGTTGACGCCCAGGTCGCTGTCGCGGATGGCCTTCTCGATGGCCGACAGCTGGCTGGTGTCGTAGGGCTTGATGACCGCCATGCGCGCCTCGGGCACGGTGATGGAGGACATCTGCGGCACCGGCGTCGGGGCGCCGTAGTAGTCGACCAGCACCTTGTTGAACATCGACGGGGCGGCGCGACCGGTGCGCACCGAGCCGAGGTCCTCCCGCGCGACCGACAGGGCCTTGTCCATCCGCTCCTCGGCGTCGAGCAGGGTGTCGTCGATCACGGGTCTCTCCTCCTGGTGCGGCGGAGTGCTCCGCCGCGGGTGCGGGTGTGCGAGCCGGGCGACGGCGGCGCTCAGGCCGGGTCGCTGATCAGCGTCCCGATCCTCTCACCTGCCACGGCGCGGGCGATGTTGCCGTCGCGCAGCAGGTTGAAGACCACGATCGGCATGCTGTTGTCCATGCACAGGCTGATGGCCGTCGCGTCGGCGACCTTCAGCTGCTTGGCCAGCACGGTGGCGTAGTCCAGGTCCTCGTACATCACGGCGTCCGGGTTGGACCGGGGGTCGTCGTCGTAGACGCCGTCCACCCCGTTCTTGGCCATGAGCAGCACCTGGCAGCCGATCTCCAGGGCGCGCTGGGCGGCCACCGTGTCGGTCGAGAAGTACGGCATGCCGGCGCCCGCGCCGAAGATGACCAGCCGGCCCTTCTCCAGGTGCCGCACCGCCTTGCGCGGGATGTAGGGCTCGGCGACCTGTCCCATCTCGATCGCCGTCTGCACGCGCGTCTCGAGGCCCACCTGCTCGCAGAACGCCTGCAGGGCCAGGCAGTTCATGACCGTGCCGAGCATGCCCATGTAGTCGGCGTGCCGGCGGTCCATGCCGGCCTGGGACAGCTCGGCGCCACGGAAGAAGTTGCCGCCACCGACCACCACGGCGACCTGGGTGCCGCCGTGGACGACCTCGGCCAGCTGGGTGGCGACCCCGTGCACGATGCCCGAGTCGACACCCACCTCGCCGCCGCCGAACGCCTCTCCGGACAGCTTGAGCAGGACCCGCTTGTAGCCCCCGCCGTCGGCGGGCTCGAAGGCGGTGGGTGCGGACAGGGGCACGGTGTCACCCGGCGCGACGGTGTCGGTCAACGGTTCTTCCCTCGCTCGACGTCGTTCCCCTGATCCTGCCGCACGGGCCGTACGGCAGCTCGCGGGCAGGGGTCCCCCGCACCGGTACCCGGACACGCCACCGGCCCCGTCCCGGGAGGGACGGGGCCGGTAGAAGGACCCTCCTGCCCCCCACCGCTCGCAAGCTCGCGGCGGGACCCTGCAGGAGGGCCGCTCAGGCCTGGCCGACCTCGAAGCGGGCGAACCGCTCCACGGTCAGGCCGGCCTCGTCGACGATCTGCTTCACCGTGCGCTTGGGCTCGGTGATCGACGGCTGCTCGAGGAGGACGAAGTCCTTGTAGTAGGCGTTGACCCGACCCTCGACGATCCGGCTGATCGCCTGCTCGGGCTTGCCCTCCTCCTTCGCCGTCTGCTCGGCCACGCGGCGCTCGGTCTCGACCGCCTCGGCCGGGACCTCCTCGCGGGTGAGGTAGCGCGGGCGGGCCGCGGCGATGTGCATCGCCAGGCTGCGCGCCGCGTCCTCGCTGCCGCCGCTGTACTGCACGGCGACGCCGATGGCCGGGGGCAGGTCGGTGGCGCGCTTGTGCAGGTACGTGGCGGTCTGGCCGTCGAAGACGGCGAACCGGCTGAGCACCAGCTTCTCGCCGATGCGCGCCGACTCGGACTCGATCAGCGCGGCGACGGTCTGCCCGTCGACGTCGGTGGCCAGCAGCGCGTCGACGTCGGCCGGCTTCTGGGCCAGGACGACGTCGAGCAGCCGCTCGGCCAGCTTCACGAAGTCGGCGTTCTTGGCGACGAAGTCGGTCTCGCAGTCCAGCTCGAGCAGCGCGCCGTCCCTGCTGACGACGACGCCGTTGGTCGTCGAGCGCTCGAGGCGCTTCCCGACGTCCTTGGCGCCCTTGACGCGGAGGAACTCGACGGCCTTGTCGTAGTCGCCGTCGGCCTCGGTGAGCGCCTTCTTGCAGTCCATCATGCCGGCGCCGGTGGCGTCGCGGAGACGCTTGACGTCGGC
>DASQNB010000294.1:0-16227 GCA_035645175.1 Geodermatophilus sp. | reverse complement strand
CGGCGACTACCGGTTCGTCGAGCTGGCGGGGGTGAGCCACTGGATCCCCGAGCAGGCCCCGGAGCAGCTGGCGATCGCGGTCCTGGACCGCATCGCCTCGAGCTAGCGCGCCGTCCCGGTGACGAGGGCGAGCAGCCCGGCCTCGTCGAGCAGGTCGACCGGGCGCACGGTGACCCCGGCGGCGACGTGGTGGAAGCCGGCGCTGACCCGTTCGACGGGGACGCCGGTCAGCCGGGACCAGCCCAGCCGGTAGGCGGCCAGCTGCACGCCGGCGGCGGCGAGCTCGGCACCCGACGGCGGCGGGCCGGTCTTCCAGTCGATGACCTCGAACCCGCCGTCCCCGTCGCCGAAGACGGCGTCGATCCGCCCGCGCAGGGTGAGCGGGCCCAGCGGCGTCTCGAAGGGCACCTCGACCTCGACCGGCTGCCGGTCGGCCCACTCGCTGCCGAGGAACGCCTCCTGCAGGTCGGCCAGGGCGCTGTCCGGGGCGGCGTACTCGTCGCCGGAGCCGGGCAGCTCGTCGAGGTCGACCAGCCGGGAGGCACCGAAGCGCTCCTCCAGCCAGGCGTGGAAGGCGGTGCCGCGGCGGGCCAGCGGCGCGGGCGCGGCCGGCATCGGGCGGCGCAGCCGGCGGGCCAGCTCGGCGGGGTCGCGGCGCAGCGTCACCAGCGCCGACACCGACAGGTGCGAGGGCAGCGGGACGTCGACGGTCGGACTGGCCGCCGCCGCCCGCTCGCGCAGCAGCAGGTCGGCGTCGCGCACCCACTGGTCGACCAGTGGGTCGGGGTCGCCGAGGCGGACGTCGGCCGCCAGCGGGTGCGCCGCGGTCCCGGCGACGAGCTCGGCCGCGGCGGTGAGCGCGCGTCGCCGTCCGGGTGCGAGCGGGTCGGCCGGCCACACCCCCACGGGCCACTCGGCCAGCGCCGGGTTCTCCGCGCCGTCCTCGGGCGCCGCCGCCCAGTGCACGACCTCGCCGGCGCCGGCCTCGCACGCCTCGCGGACGGCCTCCAGCAGGGACGACGGCCCGCAGCGGGTCTTGCCGTCGCGCCACCAGCTGCCCGAGCACAGCAGCAGGTGGCGGGCCCGGGTCACCGCGACGTAGCCCAGCCGGATCTCCTCGTGGCTGCCGAAGCGCTTCCACGCGGCGACGTAGTCCTCGAGGGAGTCCCGCACCTGGGCCTGGTCCCCCGACCCGGGTGCCGGGAGGACCCACCGGGGCAGGTCCTCCCGGTCGACGGTGCGCAGCTCGACCGGCACCGCGCCCGGGTCCTTGACCCACGAGTCGCTGGTGTCGGTCGTCGACGGGAACTGCCCGACGGTCATCCCGGGGACCGCGACGACGTCCCACTCCAGGCCCTTGGCCGAGTGCCCGGTGAGCAGCTGCACCGCCTCCGTGTTGACCGCGACCTCGCCGGGTTCCAGGCCGCGCTCGCGCTCCTCGGCGTCGCGCAGGTAGCCGAGGAAGGCCGGCAGGGAGGGCAGCTCGGCCAGCTCGGTGAACTCGGCGGCCACGGAGTGCAGGGCGTCGAGGTGCGCGCGGGCGCCGGCCGGGCTGACGTCCGGGGCGCTGGCCAGCTCGGTCTCCAGGCCGAGGGTGCGGGCCACCTCGTCGACCAGGTCGGGCAGCGGCTCCCCCAGCCGGGCGCGCAGCCCGGTCAGCTCCCGGGCGAGCCGCCGCAGCCGGCGGTGGCCCTCGGCCGAGTAGGCGTCGGCCTCGCCGAGGTCGTCGAGGGCCTCGACGATGCTGCTCCGCTCGGTGGGTGACTCGCCGGGGCCGCCGTCCCCGCGCTCGGGGCGGCGGGCGTGCACCAGCGCGCGGGAGCGGGACTCCAGGGCGGCGAGGTCGCGGGGGCCGATCCGCCAGCGGGCGCCGGTGAGCAGCCGGCCGAGGGCGTCGCCGGCGGTCGGGTCGACCAGCACGGTGAGCGTGGCGACGACGTCGGACACCTCGGGGACCTCGAGCAGCCCGCCGAGCCCGACGACCTCGACCGGCACCTCGCGCGCACGCAGGGCGGCGGCGATGCCGGGCAGCTGCTTGCGGGTGCGGGCGAGCACGGCGACGGTCGGCGGGCGACCGTCGGGACGGCGGCCCACCAGCGGGTCCGTGCCGTGCCAGCAGGCGGCGAGCCGGTCGGCCAGGGCCGCGGTCTCCTCCGCGACCGTCTCGTACAGGCCGACGGTGACCGCGCCCGCGCCGGCGGTGGGCGCGGGTCGGAGGTCGGGCAGCGGGACGTCCGGCGGCGGCAGCATCGCCGACACCGCGTTGGCCATCGCGAGCACCGTCCGGTCGTTGCGCCAGCTGGTCGCCAGGGTGAGTCGCTGCGCACGGCGGTCGCGGGTGCCGGGGAAGGTCAGCGGGAAGCGCTCGATGGTGCCGGCCGACGCGCCGCGCCAGCCGTAGATCGACTGCCGGGGGTCACCGACGGCCAGGACCGGGTGCCCGGTGGCCCGCCCGAACAGCGCCTCGAGCATCCGCAGCTGGCCGACGCTGGTGTCCTGGTACTCGTCGAGGAGCACGACCTTCCAGCGGGCGCGCTCCCGGCGGCCGACCTCCGGGGCGGAGACGGCGATCCGCGCGGCGGCGGCGACCTGGTCGGCGTAGTCGATGGAGCCCATGGCCCGCTTGCGCGCCTCGAACGCCTCGACCAGCGGCAGCAGCGCCACCCGTGCCCGCTGCCGGTCGAGCACGTCGGTCACGTCCTTGTAGGGCCCGCGCTTCTTCGGGGCGTCGGCGTAGCCACGGACCCGCGCCTCCAGCTCCGCCGTCCAGGCGCGCAGCGCGGCGGCGGTGACGTCGTGCTCGCCCATGTCGGCGGCGAGGGCCAGCACGTCCTCGACGATGGTGAGCAGCGACAGCTGGACGTCCTCCATGTCGCCGGTGTAGGCGGCCACCACCTGCGCTGCCTGCCCCCAGCACATGGCCGGGCCGAGCACGCCGGCGCCGGGCTCGACGCCGATCCGCAGTCCGTGCTCGGCGACCAGCGACGCGGCGTAGCCGTGGTAGGTGGCGACGGTCGGCTGGGCCACCTCCAGCCGGTCCTCCAGGTCCTGCTCGGTGTCGGGGTGGCGGGCCAGGGCCCCGAGCCGTAGGTGGATGCGCTCGTTGAGCTCGCTGGCCGCCTTGCGCGTGAAGGTGAGGCCCAGGACCGCGTCGGGCTCGACGACCCGGTTGGCCACCAGCCAGGAGACCCGGGCGGCCATCGTCTCGGTCTTGCCCGAGCCCGCGCCGGCGACGACCACCAGCGGCCGGTCGGCCGGTGCCGCGACCACCTGCGCCTGCTCGGGCGAGGGCGCGTAGGACAGGCCGCACCGCGCGGCCACCTCGGCCGGGGTGAGCACCCGCCGCGGCTCGGGCTCCGGTTCCGGGTCGCCGCCCAGCAGGTCGTCGAGGGAGAGCTGGTCCTCGCTCAGGAGGTCACCTGCCGGCCGCGCTCGTGCAGCGGGCAGCTGCGCCGGGCCGGGCAGCGCTGGCAGTGCGGCCCGGTGCGCACCTCGAAGGCGGCCGCGCCCATGCCCTCGCCGACCGCGGCGATCAGCTCGCCGGCCGGGGTCTGCGACAGGGGGACGTCGGCGGGCAGCGGCTCCTGGTGCTGCTCCTTCGCCTTGGCGCCGGTGCCCACCTGCAGCAGCGCGGCACCGCCGGGCACGGTGCCGTGGTCGCCGAAGCCGCCGGCGGCGACGGCCACCTGGTAGGCGGCCAGCTGCCCGTGGGTCTCGACGTCCTTCGCCGCGGTCTTGCCGGTCTTGAGGTCGACGACGACCAACCGGCCCTCCGCGTCACGCTCCAGCCGGTCGACCTGGCCGCGCAGCCGGGCCCGGCCGACGGTGACGTCGAAGTCCTCCTCGGCGGCCACCAGCTCGCGCCCGTTGGCCGCGTGCCAGCGCAGGAACCGCTCGAGCATCTGCTGGGCGGTGGCCCGCTGGCGCTGGTCGGACCAGCCGGGGCCCAGGTCGAGCTGGTCGAGCTCGGCGGCCAGCGCGTCGGGCGCCTCGGCCGGCGGCAGTCCCTCGGCGACCCGCTGGGCCACCGCGTGCACCGCCGAGCCGACGGTGCGCGTGGCGTCCGGCGAGGCCTCGGCCCCGACCGCGCCGAGCACCCACGTCAGCGGGCAGCGCTGGAAGGTCTCGATCGCCGACGGGCGCACCCTCACCGGAGCGTCCGGGTCGACGAGCGGGGCGTCGTCGGACAGCGGGGCCAGGCCCCACCAGTGCCGCGGCGCGGCCCCCGGCACCCCCTCCTCGGCCAGCCGGCGCAGCACCGCCGCCGCCGCCGAGCGGCGGGCCGGCGGGGTGTGCGGGTCGGTGACGGCACGGCGCAGGTCGGCGACGAGCGCGGGCAGGGTCAGCGAGCGGGGCAGCTCGGTGAGCGGGCGGCCGTCCTCCGGTGGGGGCACCACCAGGTCGAGGAAGCGCGAGGCGGTCGCCCCGGCCTCGGCGCCGTCCAGGGCCCCCTGGACGGCGGTGACCACCAGCCGGCGGCGGGCCCGGGTGCAGGCGACGTAGAACAGCCGCCGCTCCTCGGCGAGGGCCAGCGTGCGCCGGTCGACCGCGGCGCCGTCGATGCCGGCGGCCAGCTCCACGAGGTCCTCGGTGCCGAGCAGCGTGGCGCGCTCCCGCAGGTCCGGCCACACCCCCTCCTGCACGCCGGCCACGCAGACGACGTCCCACTCCAGGCCCTTGGACGCGTGCGCGGTCAGCAGCCGCACCGTCTCCTCGGCCGACGCGCGCGCCGCACCGGTGTCGCCGGGCAGCTCCTGCGCCGACAGGTGCTCGACGAAGGCCCGGACGTCGGCCGAGGGCAGCCGGTCGACGAAGCCGGCGGCGGCGTCGAACAGCGCGACGACGGCGTCGAGGTCGCGGTCGGCGACGGCGCCGGAGGGCCCGCCCGCGGCGCTGGCCCGCGCCCACCGGCCGGCCAGGCCGCTGCGCTGCCACATCGCCCACAGCACGTCCTCGGCGCTGCCGTCGCGGGCGAGCGCCACCCGGCCCGCGGCGAGGACGGCGGCGACCCGCTGGGCCGGGCGGGCCACGTGCTCGGGCAGCGTCTCCAGCAGCGGCTCGTCGGTGACCGCGGCCGCCAGCGGGGCGCCCCGCTCGGCGGCGTCCACGCCCTGCCGGGCCAGCGCGATGCGGACCGCGCGGCGCAGCCGGCGCAGGTCGAGCACGGTGGCGCCGCCCAGCGGTGAGGCCAGCAGGGCCTCGGCCGCCGGCTCGTCCAGGCCGGCCGGCGTGCCGTCGGAGCCGGGCAGCAGGGCGTCCAGCGCGGACAGGAACGGTGCGACGGCGGGCTGGGCGGCCAGCGGCAGGTCGTCGGAGGAGACCGCCACCGGGACCCCGGCGGAGGTCAGCGCGCGCCGCAGCGGCCCCAGCGCCATCGCCGTCCGGACGACCACGGCCATCTGCGACCACGGCACGCCGTCGAGCAGGTGGGCGCGGCGCAGCACGTCGGCGAGGTAGGCCGCCTCGACCGCGGCGGACCCGAAGACGTGCACCTCGGCGGCGCCGTCGTCCGTGCCCTCCACCGGCTGCAGCCGCCGGTGTGCGACCGGGCCGGGCAGGCCCTCGGCGACCTTCCGGCTGACCCGCAGCAGCTCGGCGCCCGAGCGGCGGCAGACGCCGAGGGACAACCGGCCGGCGGGCCGGCCGTCGACGTGCCGGAACCGGTCGGTGAACTCGACGATGCCGCGCGGCTCGGCGCCGCGGAAGGCGTAGATCGCCTGGTCGGGGTCGCCGACGGCGACCAGGTCCCCGCCCCCGCCGGCGAGCAGCCCGAGCAGCTCCACCTGGGCGGGGTCGGTGTCCTGGTACTCGTCGACGAACAGCCAGCGGGCGCGCTCGCGCTCCTGGCGCAGCAGTTCGGCGTCGTCCTCGAGCTCGAGGATCGCCTGGCGCACCAGTTCGGCCGGGTCGTAGCCGGAGGAGTCACCGCGGGCGGCGGTGGCGAAGGCGGTGACGGCCTCGTACTGCTCCTGGAACGCCGCCGCGTGCACCCAGTGGTCGCGCCCGGTGGCCCGGCCCCAGGCGGCGAGCTGCTCGGCCCCGACGCCGCGCTCGGTGGCCCGCAGCAGCAGGTCACGCAGCTCCCCGCGGAAGGCGTTGGTGGCCAGCGCCGGTCCGAGCTCGTCGGGCCAGCGGACGGCGCCCTCACCCTCGACGTCGCCGCGCAGCAGCGAGGCGAGGACGGCGTCCTGCTCGGCGGCGGTGAGCAACCGGGGCGGGGGCTCGCCGCGCAGCAGCGCGGCACGCCGCAGCACGCCGTAGGCGTAGGAGTGGAAGGTGCGGGCCAGCGGCTCGCGGATGGTGCGCGCGACCCGGCCGGTGATGCGGGTGCGCAGCTCGGCGGCGGCCTTGCGGCTGAAGGTCAGGACCAGGATCTGCTCGGGGTCGACGCCGCGGTCGATGCGGGCCGCGACGGCCTCCACGATCGTCGTCGTCTTGCCGGTGCCGGGCCCGGCGAGCACCAGCAGCGGGCCGCCGGGGTGGTCCACGACCGCCTGCTGCGTCGGGTCCAGCCGCGGGCGCGCGACCGCGGCCGGCTCGCCCTGCACGAGCCGGTAGACCGGCGCACCTGCCTCCCCCCGCTGTGCCACCCGACGATTGGAGCACGGGCCGCCGACGCTCCCGGGACGGGCGGTGCTCCTGGGGTGTGGTCCCTCAGGGCCAGCCGACGGCGGCCAGGTCGACCCGGCCGTTGCGCACCGGCACGCCCTCGGCGGCCAGCAGTGCGAGCTGCTGGACGCGCACCGGCTCGGCGGCCGACCCGTCGGCGCGCACCACCCGGTGCCACGGCACCGCTCCCCCGCCCTGCGACAGCGCCCGGGCGACCCGCCGCGGTCCGACGCCGACCAGCCGGCCGATGGCGCCGTAGGTGCTCACCCGCCCGGCCGGGATCGCCTCGACCGCGTCGAACACCGCCTCGTCCACGTCCAGCGGTGAGGTCCCCGCGGACGACGGCCCGCCGGTGCCGCGGGCACGGGGCCGCGGTGCGTCGTCCACCCGTCGCACCCGGTGCCGCGGGGTCAGCCCCGGCGTCCGTACCTGCCCAGCAGCCGCACCTGCGGCGGGGCGGTGCGGGGCACGTCCAGCGGCGGGGCGAACCGGCCCGGCACGCCGTCCGCGGGGAGCCGGTCGGCCACGACCAGGGAGGCGGTGACCAGCGCCGGGTCGAGCTCGGTGTCGCCGCCCGTGGCGCGGGCCAGGTCCCAGCAGTGCACGGTGAGGTCGGCGGTCAGCTCCTCGATGTACTCCGCCGCCGAGGTCGGACCGCGCTGCAGGTGCACGGTGCGCAGCAGCGCCCGGTCCTCGGCGAACGCGGCCAGGGCGCCGTCGGCGGCGGTCTCCCAGCCGGTGAGGGGGTCGTCGCCGAGCAGGTCGGGGGTCTCGGCGGGGAAGCGCCCGTCGACGAGGTCGGCGGGCTCCCCGGCCAGCAGCGGAGGCGTCCACAGCGCCTCGCAGACCAGGTGGGCGACGAGGTCGGCGACGGTCCAGCCGGGCAGCGCCTCGTCGTCCCACTGCTCCGGCTCGACCGCGTCGACGCGGTCGGTGAAGCCGGCCTGAGCGCGCTGGAAGAGCGCCAGCAGCTCGGTCGGGGCGAAGTCGGCCATGCAGTCAGTAGACAGCGAGAGGGCCCGGTCCGCTCCGTACGGAGCGGACCGGGGAAAGGACCCCCGTCCTCCCCGCACTTCGCAAGCTCAGCGCGGGGCCCTGGACGGGGGCCGTCTCAGTAGGTCGGCAGCGCCTTGTCGATGCGCGTGGCCCAGGCGGTGACCCCACCCTGGACGTGGACGGCGTCGGAGAAGCCGGCGTTCTTCACCGCGGCGAGCACCTCGGCCGAGCGGACGCCGGTCTTGCAGTGCAGCACGATCGGCTTGTCCTGGGGCAGCTGCGAGAGCGCCCGGCCGGAGAGGATCTCGTCCTTGGGGATCAGCGTGGCGCCGGGGATCGAGACGATCTCGTACTCGTTGGGCTCCCGGACGTCGATCAGCTCGAAGTCCTTGCCGGCGTCCATCATGTCCTTGAGCTCGTCGACGGTGATCGTCGAGCCCGCGGCGGCCTCCTGGGCCTCGGTGGACACGACACCGCAGAAGGTCTCGTAGTCGATGAGCCCGGTGATCGGCTCGGCCTGCGGGTCCTTGCGCACCTTGATCGTGCGGAAGGTCATCTCCAGGGCGTCGTAGACCATCAGCCGGCCGAGCAGCGTCTCGCCGATGCCGGTGATCAGCTTGACCGCCTCGGTGGCCTGGATCGCACCGACCGTCGCGCAGAGGACACCGAGCACGCCGCCCTCGGCGCAGGAGGGGACCATGCCGGGCGGCGGCGGGACCGGGTAGAGGTCGCGGTAGTTGGGCCCGTGCTCGTTCCAGAAGACCGAGACCTGGCCGTCGAAGCGGTAGATCGAGCCCCAGACGTAGGGCTTGCCCAGCAGCACGCACGCGTCGTTGACCAGGTAGCGCGTGGCGAAGTTGTCCGTGCCGTCGACGATGAGGTCGTACTGGCTGAAGATCTCCATCACGTTGTCGCTGTCCAGCCGCGTCTCGTGCAGGCGGACGTCGACCAGCGGGTTGATCTCCTTGATGGAGTCCCGGGCGCTCTCGGCCTTGGACCGGCCGACGTCGGAGGCGCCGTGGATGATCTGCCGCTGCAGGTTGGACTCGTCGACGACGTCGAACTCGACGATGCCCAGCGTGCCGACGCCGGCCGCGGCCAGGTACATCAGCACGGGCGAGCCGAGGCCGCCGGCCCCGACGGCGAGCACCTTGGCGTTCTTCAGCCGCTTCTGACCGTCCATCCCGACGTCGGGGATGATCAGGTGGCGGCTGTACCGGCGGACCTCGTCGATCGACAGATCGGCGGCGGGCTCCACCAGGGGTGGCAGGGACACGAGCTGCTCCTCAGTACTCGACAGCGGCCCAGCGCAGGCCGGCGTTCGTCGGGTCAACAGCCTGGCACGCCCACCTGATTCCCCCGCCACCGGAAGCGCGCGAGCACCGGGGTCTCAGCTCCGGGCGGTCAGGCGCTTGACCGTCCCGGCCACGTAGACGACGGACAGCACGAAGAAGACGGCGCCGATGGCAGCCCGCACCTGGTCGTCCGTGAGGCCGGAGCTCCGGGCGACCGGCTGGGCCACCGCGTCGGCCAACGTCGCGCGCCAGCCCTGCAGACCGGCCTTGCCGAACGAGATCGCATCCATGACAGCCCTCTACCCCCCGGAGAGCCTGTGGACGCGTGCGAGGAGCGGGGGCCGGGGGCTCCCCGACGGGTGCGCGGGACACGCTAAGCGCAGCAGGGGGACGGCACCTGGCCGCGGTGTCGGCCGGCAGGCCGACGATGTCACGGATACGGCCAGGCGTTCTTCGCGCAGCCCTCGAGCCCCAGCGTCTGCTGCTGCATGACCGGCGCGGGCTGACCGGGTCCGGTGCAGGGCCGGTGGCCGTTGCCGAGGGCGTGGCCGACCTCGTGGTTGACCACGTAGTGCCGGTAGGTGGGGATGTCGCCCTGGTAGTCCGGGACGGCGGTCGCCCAGCGGGCCAGGTTGATGACGGCGCGGTCGCCGTACCGGCAGGAGGTGTACCCACCGGTGCCCACGCCGGGGCAGTACCGCTCCATGTTGCCGGGGCTGATGAGGGTCACCTTGAACGCGTACTGGCGCGCCTCGGCCTCGGCCTGTCCGACCCGCTGGAAGGACATCCGCCCGCCGTTGCCCCACGACCGCGGATCGCCCAGCGTCGCCTCGACCGCGGCGGCGAACCCGGCGCCGTCCACCTCGATGCCGTCCTCGACCTCCACGACGAAGCGCTGCAGCGGCCCGGTGCCGTAGACCTGGGAGGTCCCGTCGACGACGGTCACGCTCCCGGCGCCCCGCTGGACGAAGCCGGGGGCGCCCGCGGCGGTCTCCGGCGCCTCGGCCGGTGCGGCGTCCACGTCGGCCGACGCCGTGGGTGCGGCCGACGGCTCGGCCATCGGCGCGGGCTCGGCCACCGGCTCGGCCCCTCGGGCGCTGGGGGCGGCGGCCGCCGGCGAGGCCGGAGCCGGCTCGCTCGTGTCGACGCCGCTGAGCGCGAGGTCCACGAGCGTCACCACGGTGGCCAGCGCGAGCAGCGGGATCGCGTAGGCGCGCCATCCCCACCGCGTCACGAACCGGCGGAACCGCCCGCCCCCGCCGCCGGTGGACCGGTGCCGGGTCCGTCCGGTGACGACGACGCGCGTCCCCTCGGCGCGGGGTCCGGCGGGTCCCCGACCGGCAGCCGTGGGACGGCGGACCTGCGGGCGCTCGGCGGAGCCCGGGGACTCCGTCCGGGTGAGCACCGGGTTGGTGTCGAGGGACCGCGGGTGCGGGTCGGCGCGGCGGGTGGCCGGTGGGGGCACGCGCGGGAGGCCGCGCGCCGGCTCCTCGGCGCGCGCCGGGCGACCCGGCGGGCCGGCGTCCGGCGACGGTCGCGTGCGCCCGTTCGGCCCGCGGCCGGCAGAGGCGTCCGCGGGACTCACCTGGCCAGAATCTCACGTCACACCGGCTCCGGTGGAGACCTCGCCGGGACGGGCGTGTGGCCGGCGGCTGCGCGCCGGTCAGGAGGCGCGCGCCCGGTGCCCGCCGTCCGCCCGCACGCCGCCGGCGTCCGCGGCGGCGTCCTCGGCCAGCGCCAGGACCGCCCGCGCCGTCGGCTCGGCGGCCTCGAGCATGGCGACGTGCCCGACCCCCCGGAGGACCTGCAGGCGCGCGTCGGGGACGACGGCGGCCAGCCGCGGTGCGAGGGCGGGGTCGACGAGCCGGTCGCGGTCACCCCAGACCACGAGCGTCGGCGGCCGCAGCGACCGGGCCAGGCGCCACGCGTTGCCCGGACCGACGCGCAGGTAGGAGGTGATCAGCCCCCGCATGCTCCGGGTCAGCGCCCGCGTCGCCCAGGGCTGCCCGGCGCGCTCGCGCATCTCCTGCAGCGCCTGGTCCAGCCGCGCCCGCGGCACCCGGCGCGGGTCGCCGAAGCACATCTGCACCATGCCGCGGACCTGCTGCTCGGGCGTCACGCCGGAGAGCCGGCGCTCGGCCAGGGCCGGGATCCCCGGCAGCAGGAGCAGCAGCAGCGTGCGGCTGAAGGCACCGGGCACGCGGTAGACCGGCATCGCGGGCGAGACCAGCGTCAGGGTGGCGACCAGGTCGGGCCGGCGCGCGGCGACGACCAGCGACACCAGACCGCCGAGGGAGTTGCCCAGCAGGTGCACCGGCCGGCCGGCGGCCTCCCCGGGCTCGGCCACGATGCGCTCCAGGACGTCGACGACCGCCCGCACGTGCCCGCGCACCGAGTACGAGCTGCGGGCCGGCGGCCGCGAGCGACCGAAGCCGGGGAGGTCCGGTGCCCAGCCGTCGAACCGGACGGCGAGCAGCGCGGCGAGGTCGGTCCAGTTCGTCGAGGCGCCACCGAGCCCGTGCACGTACAGCGCCCGCTCCCGCGGGGCACCCGCCACGGCGCCGTCCACGGGCCCGGTCCACGGAGTACGCCGGACGAACACCTCTCCCCCGCGGACGGCGACCTGCTCCCCCGGCCACGGCGGCGGGAGCGTGTCGGAGCGCGGCAGCGGGGTGGTCGACAGCCGGGCCGGCCGGACCGGGTGTGCCTCCGCGGCGTCGGACGGTGCGGGACCCTCGGGCACCCGGCCGACGGTAGGTCAGCGGAGACGGCGGCGCGCGACCGGGTGACCGGTCGGTAACATCCGTCCGCCATGCACGTATCCCGCTCAGCACCCGCGCCCGTCCGCCGCTCGTCCCGCCTGCCGCGGGGCGCCCGCCGGGCCCAGCTGCTGCAGGCCGCGCAGGAGGTGTTCGTCGCCCAGGGCTACCACGCCGCGGCGATGGACGAGATCGCCGACCGGGCCGGGGTCAGCAAGCCGGTGCTCTACCAGCACTTCCCGGGCAAGCGGGAGCTGTACCTGGCCCTGCTCGAGGAGCAGGTCACGCTGCTCACCGACCGGGTGCGCGAGGCGATGGAGGGCACCGACGACAACCGCACCCGGGTCAACGGGGCCGTCGGCGCCTACTTCGACTTCATCAACGCCGACGGCGCCGCGTTCCGGCTGGTCTTCGAGTCCGACCTGCGCAACGACGACGCGGTCCGGGAGCTGGCCGACCGCGGTCACCGGGCGTGTGTGGAGGCGATCGGCGAGGTCATCGCCGCCGACACCGGCCTGGACCGGGAGCGGGCACTGCTGCTGGCCTCCGGCATGACCGGCCTGTCGGAGACCAGCGCCCGCTGGTGGCTGCCGCGCAAGGGCAGCGTGTCCCGCGACGAGGCGGTGTCCCTCCTCACCGCGCTGGCCTGGCGCGGCATCTCCGGCTTCCCGCGCCTCGAGGGCGGCGCCGAGGGCGCGCCGCGCTGAGCGCCTCCGGCGTCGTTCGCTGACGGCGCACCTGCACCGCAGGTCGGCGGCTCACCGGCTGCACTAGCGTGGGGAACAGCCGCAACTCGAGGAGGCATCCCCCGTGGAAGTCAAGATCGGTGTCCAACACTCCCCCCGGGAGCTGGTCATCGACAGCCCCAAGACCCCCGACGAGATCGCTGCGGAGGTGGCGAAGGCCATGTCCGGCGCGACCAAGGACGGCCTGCTGACGCTGGTCGACGACCGTGGCCGCCGGCTGCTCGTCCCGGTCGACCGGATCGCCTACGTGGAGATCGCCCAGGCCGACCAGCGCCGCGTGGGCTTCATCGCCGGTAGCTGACGCACTCGCACGCGTACGTCCAGACGGGGCGTCGTCCGATCCTCGGACGACGCCCCGTCTGTGTCCTGCGTCACGGGTGTGACGCCAGCGACGAGCCGACACCGTTCCGGGACCGTCTGGGGTCAACACCCGGGCCTGGACGCCGATCACGACGGTGCCCCCCACCCGTCGTCGCGTCACCGCCCCAGGAGCGCCCGTGAGTGTCAGGACCCGCCTCGTGGTCAGCATCGCCGTCGTACTGGTCGTCGCCCTCGGCGGCCTGGTGGCGGTCATCGCGGCCCTGGCCACCGATCAGGCGCAGCGCGACGGGCTGCGCAACGCCGAGAGCCTGGCCGTCGACCAGGCACAGCAGGTGGAGGCCGGGTTCAGCCGCCAGGGCGGTACCGCGCAGGCGCTGGCCCAGGCGCTGGGCGCCCAGGCCGACGGCCGGCGCGGCGACCGGGCCTACGCCGACGCCCTCGAGCGCCGCCTGCTGACCGCCGACCCGTCGCTGCTCGGCGTGTGGTCGGCCTTCGAGCCGAACGCCTTCGACGGCCGCGACGGCCTGCACGTCGCCGACCCGGCCAGCGACGCCACTGGCCGCTACATCTCCTACTGGTACCGGGACGGTGACGGCATCGCCGTCAGCCCGCTCGTGGACTACGAGATCCCCGGCGCCGGTGACTACTACCGTCTCCCCCGCGACAATGGGCACGACGTGGCCCTCGAGCCGTACCTGTACGAGGTGGCCGGCGAGCAGGTGCTGATGACCTCGCTGGCCACCCCGGTCCGGGTGAACGACAGCATCGTCGGTGTCGCCGGCGTCGACGTCCCGCTGGCGACCATCCAGGACCAGGTGGCCGCCATCCGGCCGTACGACGTCGGCCACGCCGTCCTCGTCTCGACACAGGGCCTGGTCGTGGCCGGCAACCGTCCCGGCGACGAGCCCGGCGCCGTCGCCGAGGGCACCACGGCCGAGGTGGCCGCCGCAGCCGCGGAGACCGGTGAGCCGGTGCGGCGCACCGTCGACGGCGACGACGGGCGCACCGTCTACGTGGCCGCGCCCGTCCAGGTGAGCACCGGACAGCAGTGGGCCGTGCTGGTCGAGATCCCGGAGGGCGCCATCCTGGCCGACGCACACGGCCTGCGGACGACGATCCTCACCGGCGCCGCCGTCACACTGCTCCTGGCCGGTCTCGCCACCTTCTTCGTGGCCCGCGGCGTCGTACGCCCGCTGGACCGGCTGCGCCGCCGGATGGAGGAGATCGCCGACGGCGACGGGGACCTGACCGCCCGGGTGGACGAGACCCGCAAGGACGAGATCGGCCGCCTCGGGGCAGCGTTCAACCGCTTCGTCGCCAAGGTGGCCGACACCGTCGCCGGCATCGGCCGGGCGTCCACCTCGCTGACCGAGGTGTCGGCCGGGATGTCGGGCATCTCCGGGCGGCTGGTCGACTCGTCGGAGCGGACGGCCGATCAGACCCAGCAGGTGTCGGCTGCGGCCGAGCAGGTGTCCCGCAACGTGCAGGCCGTGGCCGCCGGGGCCGAGGAGATGGGGGCGAGCATCCGCGAGATCGCCTCCAACGCCAACGAGGCCGCCCGGATGGCCGGCGAGGCCGTGACGGTCGCGGCCTCGACCAACGCGACGGTGGCCCAGCTCGGGGACTCCTCCGAGGCGATCGGAGACGTGGTCAAGGTCATCACCGCCATCGCCGAGCAGACCAACCTGCTCGCCCTGAACGCCACCATCGAGGCGGCTCGTGCCGGCGAGGCCGGCAAGGGCTTCGCGGTGGTGGCCAACGAGGTGAAGGAGCTGGCCGAGGAGACGGCCAGGGCCACCGAGGACATCGCCCACCGGGTCGAGGCCATCCGGGCCGACACGACCGGTGCCATGGCAGCCATCGCCCGCATCGACGAGGTGGTCTCCCGGATCAGCGACTACCAGACCACCATCGCCAGTGCGGTGGAGGAGCAGACCGCCACCACCAACGAGATGTCGCGCGGGGTGAACGAGGCGGCGCAGGGAACCGGTTCCATCGCCCACTCGATCACCACGATCTCCGGCGTCAGCGTGGAGACCGGCGCCGATGCGGTCCAGGCCCGGAGCGCCGCCGAGGGACTGGCGGAGATCACCCACGAGCTCTCGCGCCTGGTCGGGCAGTTCCGGGTCTAGGGATTGAGACCGAGGGTGCGCATCCGCTCGGTGTGCGCGCTGGTGATGCGCTCGACCAGCCGACCGATGCCGGCCAGGTCGCCGGTGCCCTCGAGGATCAGTGCGGCGAGCTGGTCGCGCTCGGCGATGACCGCCTGCGCCTGCCGCATCGCCTCGCCCACCAGCCGCCGTCCCCACAGCGCCAGCCGGCCGGAGAGCGTGCGGTTGGTCGCGATGGCCGCGCGCACCTCCCGGACGGCGAAGTCGGCGTGGCCGGTGTCGGCCAGGACGTCGAGGATCAGCGCCCGGTCCGGGTCGGGCAGGTGGGCCGCGATCTCCCGGTAGAAGTCCGAGGCCAGGCCGTCGCCGACGTAGGCCTTGACCAGCCCCTCCAGCCAGGTGCGCGGCCGGGTGCTGTCGTGGAAGGCGTCGAGTGCGGGGACGAAGGGCGTCATCGCCACGGTCGGGTCGGCGCCGAGCTCGGTGAGGCGGGCGGTCAGCCGGACGTGGTGGTCGATCTCCGCCGCCGCCATCTGCGCCAGCGCGGCGCGGCCGGCGAGCGTGGGGGCCAGCCGGGCGTCCTCGGCCAGCCGGTCGAAGGCGGTCAGCTCGGCGTAGGACAGCACGCCGAGCAGGTCGATGACGGCCTGCTCGTCGACCGCGTCCACTGGCAGCTCCCGGGGTCGGTGGGACGTTCGGCGACTGCCCCGGAGGAGTGGCATCGACAGCCTGGACAGCGCGGCGCAGGGAGGCTAACCGGTGCGCGCGCTATGGTGGGAATCGGCGAGCCCTCGGGTTCGCTGGTGTATCTGCGCGCTGACGACCGCTGGAGACGACGCCCCGAGGGGTTTCCTCCCGGGCCGACACCGTGGTGTGGCCCGGTTTCTGCTGGCCGCGTCGGCGCTGGAACTGATCCCGCGACACCCGACCGGGACAGGTGCGGAGCGACAGGCGTCCCGGACCTGCTCCCCCGGCAGACCAGAGGCGAGACCCTGACCTTGACCGAGAACACACCCACCACACCCGAGCTCGACCACGCCGAGACCGGCGCGCCTGCGCCCGAGCTGCTCGAGCAGGTCGTCGAGGAGCTCGGCGGCGCGCCCGTCGCCGAGGACGCACCGCTGTTCAGCGACTTCGACGTCCACCCCGACGTCGTCGCGGCGCTGGCCGAGGTCGGGATCACCCGGACCTTCGCCATCCAGGAGCTCACCCTCCCCCTGGCGCTGGCCGGCAACGACCTCATCGGCCAGGCCCGCACCGGCACCGGCAAGACCCTGGGCTTCGGCGTCCCGATGCTGCAGCGCGTCGTCCCGCCGGCCGAGGGTGGCGACGGCGTCCCGCAGGCGCTGGTCGTCGTCCCCACCCGTGAGCTGTGCGTGCAGGTCTCCCG
>DASQNB010000293.1:0-4447 GCA_035645175.1 Geodermatophilus sp. | reverse complement strand
CCGTCGTCCTGCACTGCCGGGACACCACCGAGCGGGTCGCGCGGGAGCGGACGCTCGAGCAGGTCGCCTTCACCGATCCGGTCACCGGGCTGCCGAACCGGGCCGGCTGCGAGCGCCTGCTCGAGCAGGCCCTAGCCGCGGGCGGGCCGACGTCGCACAGCCTGCTGCTGGTCGAGCTCGACGGCCTGGACGCCGTGCGCGAGGACGCCGGCCGCGAGGTCGTCACCGGGGTCCTGGTCGAGGTCGGCCGGCGACTGCGGGCCACCGTGCGCGGCGGCGACCCGGTCATGCGGGTCGGCGGCGGCGCCTTCGCCGTCCTGGCCGAGGGCGCGCCGCACGCCGTGGACCTGCTGGCCGACCGCTGCCTGTCGGTGATCGAGCAGCCGCTGGAGACCAGCGCCGGGGTCTTCGACCTCAGCGCCGGCGTCGGCGTCGTCGACCTGTGCGCCGCGGCGTCGGTGCCGGAGCTGATGACCCGCGCCGAGCTCGCCGTCCGCGCGGCCACCGCCGCCGGGACCGGTACCGCGCTGCGGTACCGGCCGGCGCTGGGCAGCGCCGCCGAGCGGCAGGCCCGCCTGCGCGAGGACCTGCCCGGCGCCTGGGACCGCGGCGAGCTCTCGGTGCTCTTCCAGCCGGTGGTCTCGCTGGCGGAGCAGCGGGTGACCGGTGTCGAGGCGCTGCTGCGCTGGCAGCACCCCGAGCTGGGCGAGGTGCCGCCGACGGAGTTCGTGCCGATCGCCGAGCGCGCCGGCGTGATCGGGGAGCTGCAGCGCTGGGCGCTGGAGCACGCCGCCACCGCCGCGCTGACCCTCCCGCACGGCGGCGCCCCGCTGCGGTTGGGCGTGAACATCTCCGCCTCGCACGTCGCCGCCCGGACCCTGGTCCGCGACGTCGCCGCCGTGCTGGAGTCGACCGGGCTGGCGCCCGAGCGGCTCATCCTGGAGATCACCGAGGCGACGCTCACGTCCGAGGGCGAGCACGTGGCCGCCGACATGGAGGCGCTGCGGCTCATGGGCGTGCACGTGGCGCTCGACGACTTCGGCACCGGCCGCTCCTCGTTGGCGCACCTGACCCGGCTGCCGATCGACGTGCTCAAGCTCGACCACTCGTTCGTGCTGCGGGTCGACCGCGACCGCCAGGCGCGGGCGCTGTGCGAGTCCGTCGTCGGGATCGCCGCGGCCCTGGGCCTGGACGTCGTGGCCGAGGGGGTGGAGACGCCGGCCCAACTCGGCGCGCTGCGCGCCGCGGGCTGCGGCTTCGCGCAGGGCTTCCTGCTGGCCCGCCCGCTGCGGGTGCACGAGCTGCTCGACGTGCTCGACGACGGCGCCGGCGTGCTGTGGCCGGGTCTCGTGGGGTCCCGCTGATGCCCACCCGGCCGCCCGGCACCGCGGCGCCGGTCCTCGCCCTGCTGGGGCTGCTCGCCGCGATCACCGCCACCCTGGAGCTCACCGGGTCCCCGCTCGCCGCCGCCCTCGTCCCCGCCTGCCTGGCCCTCGGGTCCGGCGCGACGGCGGTCGTGGCGCAGCGGGGGGCCGCCCGGCTGCCGGGCCGGTCCGCGCGGCCGTGGCGGGCGATGGCCCTGGCCACCGCGCTGCTGGCCGTGGGTCAGGTCCTGGCCACCGTGCGCGCCGGCGCCGACCTGCAGACCGGCGGGGTGGAGGACGTGCCGATGCTGGTGGCCGTCCCGGTCGCCGTCCTCGCCGCGGCCCGGCTGCTGCCCCCGCGGTCACGCCGGTGGCCCGGCTCGCGCGCGGTGCTCGACGGCGCCGTCGCCGCCCTGGCCGTCGGGGTGCTCGGCCACGTGCTGCTGGCCGAGCTGCTCGACGGCGTGGAGGGGGCGGCCGACGGGCTGATCGCGGTCGGCTACCCGGCTGTGGGCGCGGTGCTCGTCGCGGTCGGGCTGGTCACCGTCACCGGGGTCCGCGGGGCGCGCCGGGCGGCCGCGGGCTGGCTGCTGGCCGCCTCGGCCGCGATGGCCGTGGTCGCGCTCGGGGGTGCGCTCGGCCGGACGCTGGGCAGCACCACCGCCACCGTCGTCACCGAGCAGGCCTGGCTGGCCATGCTCGCCGCCGCCGTGCTGGCCGTGCGGTCCGACCCGGGCGAGCCGGCGACCCCGCACCACGACCGGCCGATCGTCCCGCTGCGCGGGCTGGTGCTCGCCACCGGTGTGGCCTCGGGCGTCCTGCTGCTGCTGGTCGGCGGCGTGCTGGCCGGGCGGCCGATGGACCCCGTGGAGGCGGCCGGGGGAGCGGCGCTGGTGGTGCTCACCGCGCTGCGCACCGTGGTGTGGGCGGCCGACGGGTACCGGCTCACCCGGCGCCTGCTGCGCACCGAGGGCTGGTTCCGCGCGCTGGTGCACAGCGGCGACGCCGTCACCGTCGTGCTCGACGGCGCCGGCCGGGTCGGCTGGGCCTCGGGCGCGGTGGAGGCCCAGCTCGGCTGGACCGACCGCGAGCTCGCCGGACGGCCGCTCGCCGAGCTGCTGGACGACGGCGACCGTGACCTGGTCGAGCGGGTGGCGCAGGCGGTGCGCGTCGGCACCACGGTGGGCCTGCTGCCGGCGACCGTGCGGCTGCGGACCCGGGACGGCGGCCGGCGCGACGTCGACGTCACCGGCGCCGCCCCGGCCGGTGCGGCGCCCGCCGGGCTGTCCGGGCCCGGCCCCGGCGGCGGCAGCGGGCTGGTCCTGCACCTGCGCGACGTCACCGACCGCAGCAGCAGGCGGCGCGAGCTGGAGCGCATGGCCTACACCGACTTCCTCACCGGGCTGCCCAACCGGGCCCGCCTGATGGCCGCGCTCACCGAGGTCTCCGCAGGCGGGGCCGCCGGCTGCCTGTTGCTGATCGACCTCGACGGCTTCAAGGCCGTCAACGACGTCGCGGGCCACGACGCCGGCGACCGGCTGCTGTGCGAGGTCGCCGAGACGCTGCGCGCGGCCGCCCGCGAGGACGACGTCGTCGCCCGGCTCGGCGGCGACGAGTTCGCCGTCCTCGTGCGGGCCGGCCGTGAGGAGGCCACCGTGCTGGCCGAGCGACTGGTCGTGCTGCTGGACCGCGACCACCGCCCACCCGCTCCCGACGGCAGTGCCCGCAGCGGGCTGGTCCTGCCCGTCTCCGGCAGCGTCGGCCTGGCCGAGCTGCCCGCCGGCGGTGAGCCCACCGAGGCCGTGCGCCGCGCCGACCTGGCGCTCCGGGCGGCCAAGGCCGCGGGCAAGAACAGCGTCCGGACCACCGGAGAGGCACTGGACCGGGTGGTCGACCGGCGCGCCCGGCTGGCCCGGGACCTGCCGGACGCGATCGCCGACGACCGGCTGTCGCTGGTCCTCCAGCCCGTGGTGGGCGTGGAGGAGCGGCGCGTGCTGGGTCTGGAGGCCCTGGTGCGCTGGCGGCACCCGGTGCTCGGCGACGTCCCCCCGGAGGAGTTCGTCCGGGTGGCCGAGGACGAGGGCCTGATCGTGCCGCTGCAGCGCTGGGTGCTGGGGGCCGCGACCGCGGCCCTGGCGCCGCTGCTGGCCCTGGGGCACGACCTGCGGCTCGGCGTGAACGTCTCCGTCCGGCACCTGCAGGCCGGCTGCCTGGCCGCCGACGTCACCCGTGCGCTGGCCGCCTCCGGTGTGCCGGCGCACCGGCTGATGCTGGAGATCACCGAGTCGGTGCTCGTCGACGCCGAGGACCGGGTCGAGCGCGAGCTGGCCGTGCTGCGCGAGGCCGGGTGCGTGGTGGCCATCGACGACTTCGGCAAGGGCCACTCCACCCTGGCCCGGCTGTCCCGGCTGCCCGTCGACGTGCTCAAGCTGGACCGCGACTTCGTCGCCCACATCGAGGACGACCCGCGCACCGCGGCCGTCGTCGCCAGCGTCGTCGAGCTCGGCCGCAGGCTGGGCATGGACGTCGTCGCCGAGGGCGTGGAGACCCCCGGGCAGCTGGCGGAGCTGCGCCGGCTGGGCTGCCGGTTCCTGCAGGGGTACCTGCTCGGCCCCCCGGTGCCCGCCGAGCAGCTGCCCGGGGTGCTGGCCGGGCCGTACGCCGGCGTGCTGGACGGCGACCGGCTCCCGTCCCACGTCTGACGACACGCGGTCCCATTGCGTGGGACGGCGTGGTTGACGACCGGACCGGTCGAGGCGCACAGTGGCCGCATGCGCCCGGCCTGTCTGCTCCTCGTAGTCGCCTAGCGCGTCGGTCGCTCGACCGACGCGCTGACCCCTCTGTGCCCGCAGGCACGGGGGGTCTTTCGTTTGCGGGCCCCGACCTCCTCCCGACGCCGCCGGCCCGCACCGCAGGCACCCGCGCCGCACACCGCACGGCACCGACCGACGGCCCCGCCAGGGGCGCCCCAGCACGAGGCCCACCCAGCGGAGGGCCCCACCAGCAGAGAGCCAGGCCAGGAGACGCCATGACCAGCACCACCCCGGGTGGGTCCGCCACCCGTGAGGCCGCCGAGGCACTGA
>DASQNB010000292.1:0-4553 GCA_035645175.1 Geodermatophilus sp. | reverse complement strand
CCCGCGCTCGACGTGGCCGTCGTCGCCGAGGGCCTGGACCACCCGTGGGACGTCGCGCAGGCCCCCGACGGCACCCTGTTGCTCGACGAGCGGGCCGGCGGGCTGACGGCGGTGCTGCCCGGCGGGACGGTGCGGGAGCTGGACGCCGACTTCGGCGACCTCTTCGCCACCGGGGAGACCGGGCTGATGGGCCTGGTGCTCGACCCGGGCTTCGCGGACGACCGCCGTTTCTACACCTGCCAGGGCGTCGAGGAGGACGGCGGCGCGGAGATCCAGGTCATCACCTGGACCGTCGACCCGGGCTGGACGACGGCGACCCGCGTCGCGGACCCGCTGGTCGACGACATCCCGGTCAACGAGCGCAGCGGCCGGCACGGCGGGTGCCGGCTGCGCTTCGACGACACCGGCGCCCTGCTCGTGGGCACCGGCGACAACGCCGTCGCCACCAACGCCCAGGACCTCGGCACGGTCGCCGGCAAGGTGCTGCGGCTGGACCCGGCCACCGGCGAGGCGGCCGCGGGCAACCCGTTCCTCGGCCGGCCGGACGCCGACCCGCGCGTGCTGACCTACGGGCACCGCAACGTGCAGGGCCTGGCCGTGCGGCCCGGGTCGGGGCAGGTCTTCGCCGCCGAGCACGGCCCCCGCCGGGACGACGAGGTGACCCTGCTGCGGCCCGGCGGCAACGGCGGCTTCGCGCCGCAGGGCCCGGGCTACGGCGAGTTCGTGCCGATGACCGACCTCTCGCTGCCCGATGCGATGCCGGCGACCTGGGCCTCCGGGGAACCCACCATCGCCTCCTCCGGGGCCACCTTCCTCGCGGGGGAGCAGTGGCAGGGGTACGAGGGCCTGCTGTTGCTCGGCGTCCTCAAGGACCGCGGCGTCCTGGCGTTGCGTGTGGCCGACGACGGCACGCTGCTCGAGGAGTTCCGGCTGCCGGAGCTGGAAGGCACGTACGGCCGGATCCGCACGGTGCAGCAGGGCGGCGACGGCGCCCTCTACGTCACCACCGACAACGGTGACGGCACCGACCGACTGCTTCGTGTCACGCCTCGCGCGTGATCCGGTCTTAGTTCACCGTTACGTGGTTGTGATCCGGGGCCGGCCCTGGGGAGGGTCGCAACCGTCATTGCACCGCCGGCCGCACGGACGCGGCCGCCCAGGAGGGGGAAGCCCCATGCACCGTTCACGTCTGCTGCTCACCGTCCCCGCCGCCACGGCGCTGGTCCTCGCCGGGGGCTCCCCGGCATGGGCCGGCGGCGACCACCACGAGGGCGAGGACACGAAGGCCGAGGTCATCTCCATCGCCGACGAGGCCGAAGCGGAGGAGGACGCCAGCGAGGTGACGGTGGAGTTCGACTACACGTGCGAGGGCGAGGGGCTCACCGCGACCGTGGTCCTCGAGCAGAAGGACGGCGACGTGCGCTACGAGGACGAGCTCGAGGAGGGGAACGGCCTCGAGTGCGACGGCGAGAAGCGCACCGCGGAGGCCACCCTCGAGCCGGCCGAGGACAGCGAGGACGTCGAGAACGGCAAGGCCGAGGTGACCGTGACCTTCGAGGACGAGGACGGCAAGGAGCTCGACTCGAAGACCGAAGAGGTCGAGGTCTTCGGCGTGGACGCGGCCAAGGACGACGCGGCCAAGGACGACGCGGCCAAGGACGACGCGGCCAAGGACGACCACCGGTGACCCCACGGTCTGAGCTCGCTGGCTGAGGCCGGCACACGGCGGGGGCGCCCGGGAACGGTCCCGTTCCCGGGCGCCCCTCGTGTCATCGGATCAGACCGCCCGATCGCGGACGTGGGCCGGTACCGGGGCGCCCGGCGGGAGCAGTGGGCACGCCTCCGGCTCGCCCACCACGGTGCGCAGCGGCAGCACACCCGCCCACACCGGGGCCGCGAGGTCGCGCTCGTCGTCCCCCGGCGGGCCGGTGCGCACCTTGAGGCTGGCCTCGGTCAGGTCCAGGGCGAGCAGGGCGGTGGCGGCGAGCTCCTTGCGGTCGGGCCGCCGGGTGGCGGCCCACGAGCCGGGGGCCAGGTGCTCGGTCAGGGCCTCCAGGCCCAGCAGCCGCTCCTCGGGGTCGGTGACCGGCCGCGCGACGCCGTGCACGACCGCGCAGCGGTAGTTCATCGAGTGGTGGAAGGCCGAGCGGGCGTAGACCACGCCGTCGACCAGGGTCACCGTGAAGCAGACCGGCACGCCCGTTGCCGCGGCCCGCAGCGTTGCCGCGCCGGTGGAACCGTGCAGGTAGAGGGTGTCGCCCCGCCGTCCGTAGCCGGTGGGCAGCACGACCGGCGCGCCGCCCAGCACGACCCCCAGGTGCCCGACCAGGCCGGCGTCGAGCACGGCGTGCAGCTCGGCGCGGTCGGTCCGGGCCCGCTCGGCGCCGCGACGCACGGTGCTGCGGGCGGTGGGGGAGAGCGGCGGTGCGGTGTCCACGTCCCCACCGTGCCCGCTCCAGTGGCCTTCTCCCAGGGCCAATACGCTGCCTTTCCAGGAGGCCACCGCCGTGGTGGCCGGGAGGAGGTGCGGCGTGGTCGACGTCCCGCCGGTGGTGCTGGACCGCGCGTCCGGCACGCCCCTGTCGGTGCAGCTGGCCGACGCGCTGCGGACGGCGGCGTCGGGTGGCACGCTCCACCCGGGCGACCGGCTGCCCTCCACGCGTGAGCTCGCCGCCGCCCTGCGGGTCAGCCGCACCGTCACCGCCGCCGCGTATGACCAGCTCCTCGCGGAGGGGTGGGCGGACGGGCGGCGCGGGGTCGGCACCTTCGTCGTCGGCACGGCGGCTCCGGTACCGGCGCGCTCTCCGGTGAGACCGGCGGCTCCGCGGGCGGACGCCGCACCGATCGACCTGCGCGCCGGTACGCCGTGCCTGGAGGTGCTCGACCGGGCGGCGTGGCGGCGTGCCTGGCGCGCCGCCGGTGACCGGCCACCCGACGCCGGTCCCGAGCCGGTCGCCGACCCGGGCTTCCGGCACGCGGTGACCGAGCACCTGCTCCGCCACCGCGGGCTGGCCGCCGCGCCCGGCGACGTGCTCGCCACCGCGGGGACGTCGGCGGCCGTCGCCGAGGTGGCCCGGCTGCTGCCCCCGGGCAGCCGGGTGGGGATCGAGGACCCCGGCTACCAGCGGGTCGTCGGCGCGCTGCGCGAGGCCGGCGGAACGGTGGTGCCGATCCCGGTGGACCGCGACGGCCTGGTCGTCGACGCCATCCCCCGGGGCCTGGCGGCGGTCTACTGCACCCCCGCGCACCACTACCCGCTGGGCCGACGGCTCTCCGCCGCCCGGAGGGTGGCGCTGGTCGCCCGGGCCCGCGCCGAGGGCTGGTGGGTGCTGGAGGACGACTACGACGGCGAGCTCCGCTACGACGTCGCGCCCCTGCCGCTGCTCGGCGCGCTCGGCCCGGACGTCGCGGTGCACCTGGGCACGACCAGCAAGATCGTCAGCCCGACGCTCGGCGTGGGCTGGCTGGTCGCGCCACCGGAGCTGCGCGCGGCGCTGGTCGCGCGGCGGACGGCGACCGGCACCCGGCCGGCGCGGGCGGGGCAGCGGGTGTTCACCGCGCTCGCCGACAGCGGTGACCTCGCCCGGCACCTGCGCCGACTGCGCCGCGAGCTCGTCGGCCGGCGCGCGGAGGTGCTCGCCGCGGTGGCCGCGGGCGGCGCGCAGGCGGAGGGTGATCCGGCCGGCGCGCACGTGTTCGTGCCGCTGCCCGACCGGGAGACCGAGGACGCGGTCGTCGCCGCAGCGGCCGCGGCCGGCGTGGCGCTGGACGGGCTCGGACGGCACTGGACGGGTCCCGTGCCGCAGCGGTCGGCAGCCGGACTGGTGGTCGGATTCGCCGCACCGGCCCGAGCCGACCTGCCCTGCGCCCTGGCAGCGCTCACCGGGGCGCTGCGGGAGGTGCTGGGCTGAGACGCCCGGCCCCCTGCAGGGTCCCGCCGCGAGCTCGCTAGTGGCGGGACTCTGCAGGGAGGTCCTCTCTCAGGCCTCGACGGTCCAGGTGTCGCCGCCGGACAGGAGGGCGTCCAGGTCGCCGGGGGAGGAAGTGCGGGCCTCCTCGACCTGGTCGGCCATCATCCGGTCGTAGGTCGGCTTCTGCACCGCCCGGAAGACGCCCATCGGCGTGTAGCGGAGGTCCTGGCTGGACAACCGCGACAGCGCGAAGGCGTACGACGGGTCCTGTCGGGTGGCGTCGTGCACGACGATCTCGTCGGCGTCCACCTGGTCGGTCTCGGCGATCCGCAGGCCACCGACCTCGTCGCGGACCACGCACGAGGCGCCGTCCGGGCCGAACACCAGCGGCTTGCCGTGCTCGAGCGGGATCGACCACTGCACGCCGGTGGTCGGGTCCTTGAGCAGGTCGAACGCGCCGTCGTTGAAGATGTTGCAGTTCTGGTAGATCTCGACCAGCGCGGTGCCCTGGTGCTCGGCGGCCTGCCGCAGCACCTCGGTGAGGCCCTTGCGGTCGGAGTCCATGGCCCGCCCGACGAAGGTGGCGTCGGCGCCCAGCGCCAGCGACACCGGGTTGAACGGGTGGTCCAGCGAGCCCATCGG
>DASQNB010000291.1:0-1797 GCA_035645175.1 Geodermatophilus sp. | reverse complement strand
CATCATCTCGTTCGTCGTCATCTCGCCGGCGCTGCAGCAGGTGGGCGTCGAGCCGTTCGCCGCGGCGATGTTCATCTTCTACTACGCGGTGCTCAGCGAGGTCTCCCCGCCGACGGCGCTCTCGCCGTTCGCCGCCGCCGCCATCACCGGTGGCAAGCCGGTCAAGACCATGTGGCTGACGTGGAAGTACACGCTGCCGGCGTTCCTCGTGCCGTTCATCTTCGTGCTCTCCCCGCGCGGCGTCGGGCTGCTCTTCGAGGGCGGCGCCGCCACGGTGGCGATCGCCTTCGTCACCTCGGTCTTCGCCGTCGCCTCACTCGCGGTGGTCACCGGCGCCTGGCTGTTCGGCCCGGCGCGCATCCCCGAGCGGGTGCTCTTCCTGGTCGCGGCGATCGCACTGCTGGTCATGACGCCGACCTTCATCGCCGTCGGCGCGGGCTTCATGGTGGCCGGCGTGGTCGTGCACCTGATCACCCGCCGCCGGGCCACGCCGGACGACGACGGAGGTGCGGCGGAGCCTGAGGTCGGGACGTCTGACGCGCCCAGTGGCTCGGCTGACGCACCACCGACGGCCGGTGCCACGGCCGCGGACCGCTCCCGGACGGAGCGGTGAGCCCGCGGCTCATCGACGGTGTCGCCGACCTGCACGTGCACGGGGCACCCAGCCTCGTGGCGCGGCACGGCCTGGACCACGAGGTGGTCGGCGCGCACGCGCAGGTGGGCATCGACCTCGCCGTCCTCAAGGCGCACGAGGGGTCGACGGCCGAGCGCGCGGACCTCGCCGCCCGGCGGGCGGAGGCCGACGGCGTCCAGGTGCTCGGCGGCATCGTGCTCAACTCGCCGGTCGGCGGGGCCAACCCCGACGCGGTGGAGGTGGCGGCGCGCCTCGGCGGGCGCGTGGTGTGGATGCCGACGGTCTCCGCGCCCGCGCACGTGGCGTCGGCGGCCCGTCCCGAGCTGGCGGTGCACCGGACGCTGTCCTTCCGGCAGGTCGACGTGCTGGGCGCGGACGGCGCGCTGCTGCCCGCGTGGCGGGAGGTGGTCGACGTCATCGCCGCGCACGACCTGGTACTGGCTTCGGGTCACCTGACCTGCGCGGAGGCGCTGGTGCTCTTCCGCGCGGCGCACGCCGCCGGGGTGCGCCGGATGCTGCTCAACCACCCGCGCATGCCGTTCCTGCGCTGGGACGACGCCGCCGCGCCTGAGCTGGCCCGGCTGGGCGTGGTGCTGGAGCTGGGCATCCTGCCCGACATCCTCACCCCCGACGGGCCACGGTCGACCACGCTGGGCGAGGTCTACCCGCACGACCAGCTGGCCTTCGGCGGCGACCTCGGCCACGCCGACCACCCGACCATGGCGCAGGCGCTGCCCGGCTGGCTGGCCGAGCTGGAGGCGTGCCTGGGCGAGGCCGGCACCGAGCGGGCCCTCACCACCGTCGGCCGCGAGCTGGTGCTGCGGTGATCCGGGTCGCGCTCCTGCCGGGGGACGGCGTCGGCGAGGAGGTGCTCGACGGGCCGGCACGGCTGCTGCGCCGGCTCGCCGAGGAGGGCGCCGTCGAGGTCACCGGGCCCTGGCCGGTCGGTGCCCGGGCCGCGGCGGTGACCGGCGACGTGCTGCCCGCCGGGACGCTGGCCGCCTGCGACGCCGCCGACGCGATCCTGCTGGGCGCGGTGGGGGAGGACCCCCGCGTGCCGGCCGAGGTGTGCCCGCGCCCGGAGGTCGCGCTGCACCGGCTGCGCGAGTACTACGACCTGCGCATCTCGGTGCGCGAGATCCCGCTCGGCGAGGGGCGCGAGC
>DASQNB010000290.1:0-8656 GCA_035645175.1 Geodermatophilus sp. | reverse complement strand
TACTCGGTCGTCTTCGGCGTGGTCTTCACCGGGCTGGCCATCGGCATGCTGGCCGGGCCGCGCATCCTGCCCACGGTGCCGCGGCGCAGCGTCTTCACGCACGCCATCGGCCTGGCCGGGATCGCGCTGCTGGTGATGTCGGTGCTGCGGGACTTCGTGCTGGCCACCGCGGCGGCGTTCTGCGTGGGCCTGTTCGCCGGCGTCAGCTGGATCATCGGCTACACGCTGATCGGCTTCGAGGTGGAGGACCGGCTGCGCGGCCGCGTCTTCGCCTTCGTCATCTCCTCGGTGCGCGTCGTCCTGCTGCTCGCGGTGGCGGTCGGGCCGGGGCTGGCCGGCCTGCTCGGCACCCACGACGTCCGCCTGGGCGACCTGGTGCTCACCCTCACCGGCCCGGGCCTGACGCTGCTGGTCGGCGGCGTTCTCGCCCTGCTGGTGAGCGCCTACGCCACCCGGCAGGTGGTGCCGGCCCGCGCCCGCACCCGCGTGCGCGACGTGCTGCGCCTGCTGTGGGGGCGCTCGGACCTGTTCTCCGCCTCCCCCAGCGGCACCGGGCTGTTCGTCGTCGTCGAGGGGGCCGACCGCGAGCTCACCCGCCGCTACACCGCCGACCTCGCGCAGGTGCTGCGCGAGGAGTGCAGCTGCCCGGTCGAGGTCACCTCCGAGCCCAGCGACACCCGGCTGGGCCGCCAGGTGCGCGGCCTGCTGTTCCCGGTCGCACCCGCCCCGGGCACCGGGTTCCCGCAGCCGGAGCCGGCCGTCGACGACACCGGCCGGCCGATCGGTGCGCACACCGCCGCCCTGCTGGCCGCCGCCGACCGTGCCCAGCACGTCGCGACGGTGATCCGCCCGGCGCTCGAGGACAACCGGGTGGTCGTCAACACCCACTACGTGGACACCTCGATCGCCTTCCACGGTGCCGGTCAGGGCCTGGACGGCGACCGGATCTTCCGGACGTCGCTGTGGGCCACCCGCGGACTGCTGCCCGACCTGACCGTCGTCGTCGACTCCCCGGTCACCGCGGCGCCCGCGGGTGCGGACGCCGAGGCGGTGCGCCGGGCCTTCCTCGCCCAGGCCGAGGCCGCACCGGACCGCTACGTCGTCGTCCCCGGGGAGCTGCTGGACACACACAGCCCCGACGGGCTGGTCTCCCCCGTCGTCCGCCGGCGGCTGGCCACCCTGCTGGCGACGCGCTACCCGGCCGCCGGCGAGGACGACCCCGCACCCCAGGTGCCGGCGACGCCCGGCGCGACCTCCACCGCTGCCGCGGAACGGACGGGCCGCTCCGTAGGCTGACCGGGTGGACGAGCTCGCGCGCTGGACGGCCGAGGACACGGAGGACGTCGTCTGCTGCCTGTGCCGGGTCCCCGGCACGCTGGTGCACGACGTCGCGCCGTTCGGGGTGGTCCGCTGCCCGCAGTGCCAGCTGGTGTTCATCAGCCCGCGGCTGCGCCCGGAGGCGCTGCAGCGGCTCTACGACGACGCGGGCTACTTCGAGGGTGGGGTCTACGGCACGGCGATCTCCCGCCGGGCCGACTCCTCCGACGACGGCGCACCGTCCGCCGAGGGGCGGCTGTCCCCCGCGATGCTGTTGCAGCGCACCTGGACCGCCGGCCGGCTGAGCCTGGTCGACCGGGAGCGGGGCGGCGCGGGAGCGGGCGGGCGGCTGCTCGAGGTCGGCGCCGGCTACGGCCTGTTCCTCGCCGCCGCGCGGAACGCCGGCTGGACGACGTCCGGGGTGGAGCTCTCCCGCACCGGCGCCAAGCACGCGCAGGACACCCTCGGCCTCGACGTGTTCTGCGGCCAGCTCGAGGACGCGCCGCTGGAGCCCGGCTTCGACGTCGTGTGCGCCTGGGACACCGTGGAGCACGTGCCCGACCCCCTGTCGTTCTGGCGGTCGGTGCGCTCGCTGGTAGCCGACGACGGTGTCGTCCTGTTCTCGACGCCCTACGTCTCCTCGCTGCCGGCCCGGCTGCTGGGCACCCGCTGGTGGACGCTCAAGCCGACCGAGCACATCTGGCACTTCACCCCGCGCACCCACGCGCTGCTGCTGGCGCGGGCCGGGCTGGCGCTGACCCGGGTGGTCCGCAACCCGCTCGCCCCGGCCAACGCCGGCCGGCTGGACTCGCTGGTCGGCGTCGCCCGGCCGATCCCGCACACCTGAGGAAGGACCCCGTCCTCCCCACCCTTCGTAGAAGGACCCTCTCCCCGAGCCCTTCGTGAGCTCAGGGCACGCCAGGAGAGGGCCGGGACCCGGGACGGGGCCGCTCCCGGGTCCCCGCGCAGGTTCGGGGATGCCCTGGAGGGCGCCGGACGTCTACGCCGCTCGGTCGTCGTCCCCCGCGGTGAGCGCGCGGCGGAAGGTCTGCCGGTAGGCCCGCGGGGAGACCCCGCGGCGGCGGGCGAACTGCTCCCGGAACCCGGCCGCGGTGCCGAAGCCGACCAGCCGGGCGACCTCCTCGACCGGGGCGTCACTGCCCTCCAGCAGCGCCTCGGCCGCGGCCAGCCGCTGGGCGAGCAGCCAGGCGTGCGGCGTCGTCCCGGTGGTGGCCTTGAACCGGCGGGCGAAGGTGCGCGGGCTCATCAGCGCCCGCCGGGCGAGCCCGTCGACGCTGATGTCGTCGGCGAGGTGGTGCTGCGCCCACTCCAGGACGGCGCCCAGCAGGTCGTCCTCGTACTCGGCGACCGGGGCGTCGATGAACTGCGCCTGGCCGCCGTCGCGGTGCGGCGGGACGACCATCTCGCGCGCCAACGCGTTGGCGGCCGCGGCACCCCACTCGCGGCGCACGAGGTGGAGCAGGGTGTCGACGCCGGCCGCGGTGCCGGCGCCGGTGATGATCCGGCCGTTGTCGACGTAGAGCACAGAGGGGTCGACCTCGACGGCGGGGAAACGGGCGGCCAGCTCCCCGGCCCACTTCCAGTGCGTGGTGACGCGCTTGCCGTCCAGCAGCCCGGCCGTGGCGAGCACGAAGGCGCCCGTGCAGTGGCTGATGATCGTGGCGCCCCGCGCGTACGCCTCGCGGAAGGCGTCGAGCAGCGCGGGCGACGGCACGCGGTCGAACAGCTCCCACGCCGTGATCGAGACGATGTCGGAGCGGGCCAGCCGGTCCAGCCCGTGCTCCACCGTGATGGGGATGCCGGTGTCGGTGCGCAGCACCCCCGGCGCCTCGGTGACCAGGGCGAAGTCGAAGCGTGGCAGCCCCATCCCGCGGCGGTCGTAGCCGAAGACCTCGGCACACACCCCGAGCCCGAAGCTGCCGACGAGACCGTCGGCGACGACGACGCTCACCACCAGCGGACGACCGGTTCCTGCCATGCGTGGAGTATGGCAGGAAACCTGCGGTAGCGGTCACTTCTGCCACTCGCCCGCGTGCCGGGCCGGGAGCACGCTTCTCGTGTGTTGCTGATCACCTGCCCCGTGACGAGGACCGACGAGCTGGTCGCCGACCGGCGCATCCGCTCGGTGGTCAACCACCCGACCCACATCGCGCTGCACGTGGAGTGCCCCTGCGGCAGCGTGCACGTGTACCGCACCGGCCGGCGCTGGGAGGCCGCCGCCCGCCGGCCCACCGCCCCGGTTCGACCTGCGCCGGAGCTCACACCGGCCTAGTCTCGAACACATGAGCGAACCGACTGCCAACGAGGACCGCAGCGCCGAGAAGGACCCGTCGGACTGGGTGACCGGCGACGAGCCCGCCACCGGCGCGCAGAAGAGCTACCTGCACACGCTGGCCCGTGAGGCCGGCGAGGACGTGCCGGACGACATCACCAAGGCCGACGCGTCGCGCAAGATCGACGAGCTGCAGGACGAGACCGGCCGCGGGCAGTGAGACCGTCGGCTCGGGCGGCGGACCTGCAGGGTCCTCCCTCGGGCCGGCGGCGAGCCCTGCACCTGGCGAGCGGACACCACCTGATCGCAGTGGGGGTCGCGGTGGGCCGACCGGCCCCCTCCAGGGCGTCCCCGAGCCTGCGAGGGGACCCCCGGGGGGTCCGTCCGCCAGGAGGGGGTCCTTCAGGCCTCCAGCTTGTAACCGAGGCCGCGCACGGTGACCAGGTACTTGGGGTTGGCCGGGTCGGGCTCGATCTTGGCCCGCAGCCGCTTGACGTGGACGTCGAGGGTCTTGGTGTCGCCCACGTAGTCCGAGCCCCACACCCGGTCGATCAGCTGGACCCGGGTGAGTACCCGGCCGGCGTTGCGCAGCAGCAGCTCGAGCAGGTCGAACTCCTTGAGCGGCAGGGCGACCGGCGCGCCGTCCACCGAGACGACGTGCCGCTCGACGTCCATGCGCACCGGGCCGACCTCCAGGGCCGAGTCCACCGGCGCCTCGACGTCGCCGCGGCGGCGCAGCACCGCGCGGATGCGGGCGACCAGCTCGCGGGCCGAGTAGGGCTTGGTCACGTAGTCGTCGGCGCCGAGCTCGAGGCCGACCACCTTGTCGACCTCGGCGTCCTTGGCGGTGAGCATGATGATCGGCACGCCGCTGCGGGAGCGCAGCGCGCGGCAGACCTCGGTGCCGGGCAGGCCCGGCAGCATGAGGTCGAGGAGCACGATGTCGGCGCCGCCGCGGTCGAACTCGGCGAGCGCCTCCGGCCCGGTGGCGGCCACGACCGGGTCGAACCCCTCCTTCCGCAGCATGTAGGACAGCGCGTCGGAGAAGGACTCCTCGTCCTCCACGACCAGCACTCGGGTCATGACCGTCCCTTCGGGGCGTCTGCGGCGGACGGGCCGCCGGCGAGGTCGTGCTCGGCCGGCGCGTCGCCGGCGGGTCCAGGGGTGTCGGTGCCCTCAGGGGTGGTCAGGCCCTCGGCCAGCGGGATCCGCAGGGTGAAGGTGGAGCCCAGGCCCTCCTCGCTCCACACGCTCACCGAGCCGCCGTGGTTGGTGGCCACGTGCTTCACGATCGCCAGGCCCAGACCGGTGCCACCGGTGCGGCTGGCCCGCGACTGGTCGACCCGGTAGAAGCGCTCGAAGACCCGCGAGCGGTCCTCGCGCGGGATGCCGATGCCGCTGTCGGTCACGGTGATCTCCACGAAGCCGGCACGGGCCCGGGCGCCGACGGCGATGCGGGTGTGCTCGAGGCTGTAGGCGACGGCGTTGGCCAGCAGGTTGGTGACCGCGGTGGCCAGCTGCGACTCCACGCCACGCACCACCAGCCCGCCCTCGCCGCCGGAGACGATGGTGACCTGCTTGGCCGTCGCAGCCAGCTTGGTGCGGTCGATCGCCTCGGCGATGACCGTGTCGACCTCGACCGGCACCAGCTCGGGCAGCGGCTCACCGCCCTGCAGCCGGGACAGGTCGATGAGCTCGCGGACCAGGCGGGCCAGCCGGTCGGCCTCGTGGGTCATCCGGGTGGCGAACCGGCGCACCGTCTCCGGGTCGTCGGCGGCGTCCTCGACGGCCTCGGCGAGCAGCGACAGCGCCCCGACCGGGGTCTTCAGCTCGTGGCCGACGTTGGCGACGAAGTCGCGGCGGACCGCCTCGACCCGACGGGCCTCCGTCACGTCCTGCAGCACCAGCGCCACCGGCCCCGGCGCCGGGCCCGACCCGCGCTCCAGCCGGACCCCCAGCACGCCGACCTGCCGCGGGCCCCCGCCGACGACCGAGCCGGGCAGGGTCACCTCGGCGCGGCGCCGCCCGCCGTCCCGCACCACGCGGGCCAGCTCCAACAGCTCGGGGACCAGCAGCCGGGTCTCGCGGACGATCCCCAGGGAGCGCGCCGCCGGGTTGGCCAGCAGGACGACGTCGCCCGGGTCGAGCAGGACGACGGCGGGGTCGATCAGGTCGAGCAGCCGCCGGGCCAGGACCGCCTCGGCGGCCGCTCCGTCGGCCGGCGCGGCGTGCTCGAGGTCGGGGCGCCGGGGACGCCGCAGCAGCGCGGCGGCCAGGACGCCGACCACCAGGCCGACGACCAGGCCGGCCAGCAGGGCGACCGACGAGCTCACGCGCCGATGCTAGGCCGCGCGGAGTGGCGTTCATCCCCCGTCCGGGTGACCACGGCACCCCGGATCGTCACTGTTCACGTTCCCGTGCCCACTCGTTCACCGCTACGGCCGGGGTACGGCGGCCGACGGTCCTACCCTCGTGGTCCAGGAGATCATTGGGGCCTCGAGCAGCGGGCACCCCCCGACTGTCCGTGCCAGGGCCGACGAGGCCGACGAGGAGGACGACAGTGCGTCAGCACTACCACGAGGAACTCGACGACATCAACAACTGCCTGGTCGAGATGGCGAACTCGGTCGGGTCGGCCATGAGCAAGGCGACGACCGCGCTGCTGGACGCCGACATCGAGCTGGCGAACATGGTCATCGAGGGCGACGAGCGCATCGACGCGACCCGGGAGAGCATCGAGCAGCGCTGCTTCACCCTGCTCGCCCGGCAGGCGCCGGTCGCCACGGACCTGCGCACCATCACCGCAGCGATGCGGATCATCAGCGACCTCGAGCGGATGGGTGACCTCGCCGTCCACGTCGCGAAGCTCGCCCGGATGCGCTTCCCCGAGTACACCGTCCCGCAGGAGCTGCGGCCGATCTTCCTCGAGGCGGGGCACGTCGCGGAGAGCCTGGTGACCCAGACGGCCACCGTCATCGCCAAGCTCGACGTCGAGGCCGCCGCCGCGCTGGAGGCCGAGGACGACCTGATGGACCAGCTGCACCGGCAGCTGTTCAGCGAGCTGCTGAGCAAGGACTGGCCGCACGGCATGGAGGCGGCCATCGACATCACGCTGCTCGGCCGCTACTACGAGCGCTTCGCCGACCACGCGGTCAGCGTCGCCCGCCGGGTGGTCTACCTGGTCACCGGCGAGCGGGAGATGCACGCCACGGCCGACTGATCGATGACCCTGCCGTCCACCGGACGGCGCCGCGGCCAGGTGCCGTCCCCGGCGGCGTCGAGCCGCGGCCCGACGCGGGAGGGGCCCCTCTCCACCCTGGAGAGGGGCCCCTCCCGCGTCATGGTCGCTACTTCTTCCCCTGGTTCTTGACGGCCTCGATGGCGGCGGCCGCGGCCTCGGGGTCGAGGTACTGGCCCCCGGGGGTCGTCGGCCGCAGCTCGTCGTCCAGGTCGTAGTGCAGCGGGACACCGGTGGGGATGTTGAGCCCCACGACCTCGTCCTCGCCCATGCCGTCCAGGTGCTTCACCAGCGCCCGCAGGCTGTTGCCGTGGGCGGCGACGAGCACGGTCAGGCCCGCGCGCAGGTCCGGCACGATCGCGTCGTACCAGTACGGCAGCATCCGGACGACGACGTCGGCCAGGCACTCGGTCTGCGGGCGCACCTCCGGCGGCAGCATCGCGTAGCGGGCGTCGCCGTCCTGCGAGTACTCGCTGTCGGGGTCGATGGGCGGCGGCGGGGTGCTGTAGGAGCGCCGCCAGACCGTGAACTGCTCCTCGCCGTACTCGGCGAGCGTGGCGGCCTTGTCCTTGCCCTGCAGCGCGCCGTAGTGCCGCTCGTTGAGGCGCCAGGAGCGCTTGACCGGGATCCACTGCCGGTCCGCGGCGGCGAGCGCCAGCTCGGCGGTGGTGATCGCGCGCTTGAGCACCGAGGTGTGCGCGACCTGCGGCAGCAGACCGTGCTCGGCGAGGAGCTCACCACCCCGTGCGGCCTCGCCGCGGCCCTTCTCCGACAGGGGCACGTCCACCCAGCCGGTGAACAGGTTGGCCTTGTTCCACTCGCTCTCGCCGTGGCGGAGCAGCACCAGCGTTCCGGTCGTCACGTCGCCATCCTGCCCGACACGGTCCCGTGCGGGCTCATCCGGCGAGCAGCGGCCACAGCAGCCAGGCCTCGAAGGCCACCGGCGGCAGCAGGCCGGTGAACAGCCACGGGCTGCGGACCGACCGGCCGACGCCCCAGCGCAGCGCCGCGACGGCGGCCACGCTGCAGGCGACGCCGGCGGTCAGCCAGAGCACCGTGCCGCCCACGTCGACGACGAACAGCTGGGCGAAGGTCAGCTGCACCGCGCACAGCAGCAGCGGGTACACCAGCGCGGTGGCGGCGAGCAGGCCGACGAGTGCCCGGACCTGCCGCTGCTGCTGCCCGGGACCCTCGTGCACCGCCGCCACGCTAACCGCTGCCCGCGGCCGGCGGCCCGGTCGCCGGACCGGCGGGCTCAGGTGGGCGAGGCGTCCGCCGGGCGGCGCCGTCCCGGCAGCCAGGTGAACACCACCACCGCGGCCACGACGGCGGCCGAGGCGGTCCCGATCGCGGTCAGGTGCATCGCCGAGACGAACGCGTCCGCGGCCCGGTCGGCCAGCGCGGCCGCGGCGGCCGCGGCCCCGTCGTCCCCACTGCCACGGACCTGCTCGACCGCGCCGAGGGTCGCGACGATCGAGGTGCCGGCCTCCTCGCGGGCCCCCGGGGGCAGCACGTCCACCGCGTTCCCCAGGTCGGCCGCGTAGGCGGAGGACAGCAGCGAGCCCAGGATGGCCACCCCGAGCGCGCCGCCCACCTGCCGGACCGAGTTGTTGACCGCGGCGCCGGCACCGGCCTTGTGGCGCGGCACCACCGACATGATCGACTCCGTCGTCGGCGCCATCACCGCGCCCATGCCGAGGCCCTGCACCGACAGGATCGTGACCAGCAGCCACAGCGGTGAGACCCGGTCCAGCAGCTGGAAGCCGGCGAACGACGACGCGATCAGGAGGAAGCCGCCGCCGACGACG
>DASQNB010000289.1:0-11088 GCA_035645175.1 Geodermatophilus sp. | reverse complement strand
CGCGCCGGTCGCCTCGACCACCTCGGGCAGCGCGCGGTGGTGGTCCCAGTGCCCGTGGGTGGTGACGACGGTGCGCACGTCGGCGTCGCCGATGAGCGCACGCAGTGCCTCGGGCTCGGCCGCGGCGTCGATCAGCAGCGCCTCGCCGGTGTCCGGGTCACGCAGCAGGTAGGCGTTGTTGGCCATCTCGCTGACCGCCAGCTTGCTGATCGTCAGCCCCGGCAGCTCCCGGACGTCGGCCGGCCCACCCACCTGGACGTCCCCCGTGTAGCTCCCCGCGCCCATGCCCAGCCTCCCGTTCGTGCGGTGTCGGTGGCCGCGGTTACGGTCCAGGCATGGACGCTAGCGGAGGTCTGCGGGTCGGCGCCGGGCCGGACGGGAGCGGCCCCGGTGGCCCCCGCAGGAGCCCCGTCGTCGGCCTCCCGGCCACCGAGCTGGCCGCCCGCGTGCGGTCGGGGGAGCTGACCGCGGTCGAGGTCGTCCGCGCGCACCTGGCCCACCTCGACGAGGTCGAGCCGCGCGTCGGCGCCTTCCGCGTCGTCCGCCGGGAGGCCGCCCTGGCCGAGGCGCACGCCGTCGACACCGCGCTGACCCGCTTCGCGATGCCGCTGGCCGGGGTGCCGGTCGCGGTCAAGGACAACGTCGCCGTCGCCGGAGAGGTCTGCACCGACGGCGCGGCGGCCCGCACCGGGCCGCCCGAGCGGCGGGACGCCGAGGTCGTCACCCGGCTGCGCCGGGCGGGGGCCGTCGTCGTCGGGATCACCCGGGTGCCCGAGCTGTGCCTCTACGCCGCCACCGACGGGCCCGGCACGGTCAGCCGCAACCCCTGGGACACCGCGCGCTCGCCGGCCGGCAGCTCGGGCGGCAGCGCGGCGGCGGTCGCCTCCGGGGCGGTCCCCCTGGCGCACGGCAACGACGGCCTGGGCTCGCTGCGCCTGCCCGCCGCCGCCTGCGGGCTGGTGGCCCTCAAGCCCGGCCGGGGCGTGGTCCCCGGTGGCATCGGCGCCGACGACTGGTCGGGCATGGCGGTCAACGGGGCGCTGGCGACCACCGTGGCCGACCTCGCGGTGGCGCACGCGGTGCTCGCGGGGGAGGAGCCGGCCCCGCTGGAGGCGCCCGGCCGGCCGCTGCGCATCGCCGTCTCCACCCGCTCCCCGGTGCCCGGCACCCGTGCCGACGGCCCGGCCCGGGCGGCGGTCGACGCGGTGGTCGCGGCCCTCACCGCGGCCGGGCACACCGTCGTCCGCCGGGACCCGCCGATCACCCCCGGCGCCGCGGGCGGCGCGCTGGCCCGCTGGATGGCCGGCGCGGCCGACGACGCCGCCCACCTCGGCATCCCGCTCGCCGCCCTGCAGCCGCGCAGCCGCACCCACGCCCGCATCGGTCGGGCCGTGCGGGCCGCCGGCCTCGTCCGGCCGGAGACCGCCGAGCGGTTCCGCGAGCGGGCGACCGCGTTCTTCGACGACGTCGACGTGCTGCTCACGCCGGTCACGACCGGGCCGCCGCTGCCCGCCCGTCCCTGGCACGAGCGCTCGTTCGTGGTCAACGTGACGGCGAGCGCCCGCTGGGCGCCGTGGACGGCGGCCTGGAACCTGGCCGGCCTGCCGGCCCTCGTGCTGCCCGCCGGCACCCGGCCCGCGGGGCAGCCGCTGGCGGTCCAGCTCGTCGGCCCCCCGGGTGCCGAGAGGCGACTACTCTGGGCCGCCGAGGAACTGGAGCGGCGGCAGCCGTGGCGCCGGTACGCACCGGTCTTCGACCCGACCGCCCCGCCGGTCCCCGCACCCGCCTGAGTCCCCGCCCCGGCACCGCCGCCGTCGGCCGCGCCCTGCGCGCAGCCCGCCCCGCACCACCCGCCACCACTCCGCAGCACGCCACCCGGCCCGGCCTCCACCGAGCACGACCGACAGGGATCACATGGACCGCCTCGTCGTCCGCGGCGCCCGCGAGCACAACCTCAAGGACATCCACCTCGACCTGCCCCGCGACGCGCTGATCGTCTTCACGGGGCTGTCCGGCTCGGGGAAGTCCAGCCTCGCCTTCGACACGATCTTCGCCGAGGGCCAGCGCCGCTACGTCGAGTCGCTGTCGGCCTACGCCCGCCAGTTCCTCGGGCAGATGGACAAGCCCGACGTCGACTTCATCGAGGGGCTCTCGCCGGCCGTCTCCATCGACCAGAAGTCGACCAACCGCAACCCGCGGTCCACCGTCGGCACGATCACCGAGGTCTACGACTACCTCCGGCTGCTCTACGCCCGCGCCGGGCAGCCGCACTGCCCCAACTGCGGCAAGCCGATCTCCCGGCAGACCCCGCAGCAGATCGTCGACCAGGTGCTGGCGATGGAGGAGGGCACCCGCTTCCAGGTGCTGGCCCCGGTCATCCGCGCCCGCAAGGGCGAGTACGTCGACCTGTTCAGCTCGCTGCAGACGCAGGGCTTCTCCCGTGTCCGCGTCGACGGGGTCGTCCACCAGCTGATCGACCCGCCGAAGCTGAAGAAGCAGGAGAAGCACACGATCGAGGTGATCGTCGACCGGCTCACCGTCAAGGAGAGCGCGAAGCGACGGCTCACCGACTCGGTGGAGACCGCGCTCGGCCTGGCCGGCGGCCTCGTCGTCCTCGACTTCGTGGACCTGCCCGAGGACGACACCCAGCGCGAGCGCACCTTCTCCGAGCACCTGGCCTGTGTGGACGACGGACTGTCCTTCGAGGCGCTCGAGCCGCGGTCGTTCTCCTTCAACTCGCCCTTCGGGGCCTGCCCGGAGTGCACCGGCATCGGCACCCGCAAGGAGGTCGACCCGGACCTCGTCGTGCCCGACCCCGAGAAGAGCCTGGCCCAGGGTGCGATCGCCCCGTGGGCCACCTCGATGAGCAACGAGTACTTCACCCGGCTGCTCACCGGCCTGTCCCAGCAGCTCGGCTTCTCCATGGACGACCCGTGGGAGCGGCTGCCGGCCAAGGTGCAGAAGGCCGTGCTGCACGGCTCGCCGGACCAGGTGCACGTCCGCTACAAGAACCGCTACGGCCGCGAGCGCAGCTACTACGCCGCCTTCGAGGGCGTGCTGCCCTTCCTCGAGCGGCGGCACGAGGACACCGACAGCGAGTACATGCGGGACAAGTACGAGGGCTACATGCGCGACGTGCCCTGTCCCGTCTGCCACGGCACCCGGCTCAAGCCCGAGATCCTCGCCGTCAAGCTCAACGGCCGCTCGATCGCCGAGGTCACCGGCCTGTCGATCGGCGACGCCGCCCACTGGCTCGGCGCCCTCGAGCTGGGCGAGCGCGAGCGGGCGATCGCCGACCGCGTGCTCCGGGAGATCCAGGCCCGGCTGTCCTTCCTCGTCGACGTCGGCCTGGACTACCTGTCGATGGACCGGCCCGCGGCCACCCTGGCCGGTGGCGAGGCGCAGCGGATCCGGCTGGCCACCCAGATCGGCTCCGGGCTGGTCGGCGTCCTCTACGTGCTCGACGAGCCCTCCATCGGGCTGCACCAGCGGGACAACACCCGGCTGATCGAGACCCTCGTGCGGCTGCGCGACATGGGCAACACCCTCATCGTCGTCGAGCACGACGAGGACACGATCAAGACCGCCGACTGGGTGGTCGACATCGGCCCGGGCGCCGGGGAGCACGGCGGCGAGGTCGTCGTCAGCGGCACCGTCGAGGAGCTGCTGGCCAGCGAGCGGTCGCTGACCGGGCAGTACCTGTCCGGGCGCCGGGAGATCGCGATCCCGCAGGTGCGCCGCCAGCCCACGCCCGGCCGCGAGCTGGTCGTCAAGGGCGCCCGCGAGCACAACCTCAAGGGCGTCGACGTCACCTTCCCGCTGGGGCTGCTCGTCGCGGTCACCGGGGTGTCCGGCTCGGGCAAGTCCAGCCTGGTCAACGACATCCTCTACACGACCCTGGCCAACGAGCTGAACCGCGCGCGGATGGTGCCCGGCCGGCACCGCACCATCACCGGTCTCGACCAGCTCGACAAGGTCGTGCACGTCGACCAGTCGCCGATCGGCCGCACCCCGCGGTCCAACCCGGCCACCTACACCGGGGTCTGGGACCACGTGCGCAAGCTGTTCGCGCAGACGTCGGAGGCGAAGATCCGCGGCTACCAGCCGGGCCGGTTCTCCTTCAACGTGAAGGGCGGCCGCTGCGAGGCCTGCTCCGGCGACGGCACGCTGAAGATCGAGATGAACTTCCTGCCCGACGTCTACGTGCCCTGCGAGGTGTGCAAGGGCGCCCGGTTCAACCGGGAGACCCTGGAGGTGCACTACAAGGGCCGGACCGTGGCCGAGGTCCTCGACATGCCCATCGAGGAGGCGGCGGACTTCTTCGCCGCCATCCCGGCGATCTCCCGGTACCTGCGCACGCTCACCGAGGTCGGGCTGGGCTACGTCCGGCTCGGCCAGCCGGCGACCACCCTCTCCGGCGGCGAGGCGCAGCGGGTGAAGCTGGCCAGCGAGCTGCAGAAGCGGTCCAACGGCCGCAGCATCTACGTCCTCGACGAGCCCACCACCGGGCTGCACTTCGAGGACATCCGCAAGCTGCTCATCGTGCTGCAGGGCCTGGTCGACAAGGGCAACTCGGTCATCGTCATCGAGCACAACCTCGACGTCATCAAGAGCGCCGACTGGCTCATCGACATGGGCCCCGAGGGTGGCTTCCGGGGCGGCACACTCGTCGCGGAGGGGCCGCCGGAGTTCCTCGCCACGGTGCAGGAGAGCCACACCGGCCGCTACCTGGCGCCGCTGCTCGACCCGGAGGCCGTCGCCGCCGCGGGGGCGACGAAGAAGCGGGCCCGCAAGAAGGCCAGCTGACCCTGGGGGCGGGCTCCGGCCCCCAGGGCCGGCGTCTGCCGTCACACCCTCTCGCTAGCGTGCCCACCACCGCGAGGAGGTGCGAGATGGCGCAGCAGCGGACCTACCCGCACGGCGTGACCTGCTGGATCGACACCGAGCAGCCCGACCCGGAGGCGGCCTCCCGCTTCTACGCCGGGCTCTTCGGCTGGACCTTCACCGACGCGGTGCCGTCGGACGCGCCGGGGACCTACCTCGTCGCCACCCTCGAGGGTCAGGACGTCGCCGCCATCGGCCCGTCCGCCGGCGGCCCCCCGGCCTGGAACACCTACGTCGCCGTGGACGACGCGGACACCACGACGACCGCGGTGGCCCGGCTCGGCGGCACGGTGACCGCCGGGCCCGAGGACGCCGGGCCCGGCGGGCGGACGGCGGGCTGCGCCGACCCCGCGGGAGCCGCCTTTCGTCTGTGGCAGCCCCGCCGCCGGCTGGGTGCCCAGCTGGTGAACGTGCCCGGCACCTGGAACTTCAGCGACCTCCACACGCCCGATCGCGAGGCCGCAACGGCCTTCTACGGGCCGCTGTTCGGCTGGATCGTCGTCGACATGGCACAGGGGGCCGGCACGATGATCCAGGTCCCGGGGTACGGCGACCACCTGGCGGCGAGCGTCGACCCGGGCATCCACGAGCGGCAGGCGTCGGCGCCGGAGGGGTTCGCCGACGTGATCGGGAGCCTCGTCGTGGTGCCGGCAGGGGAGCCGGCGCGCTGGCACGTGACCTTCACCGTGGCCGACCGGGACGACAGCGTCGCCACCGCCGAGCGACTCGGTGCGACCGTCGTCTCCTCGGGCGACGACGTCTGGACGAAGAACGCGCTGCTGCGGGACCCGCAGGGCGCCGGCTTCACCGTCAGCCAGTTCACGCCACCCGACGGCGAGTGGTGACGCCTCGCACCGGGACGAGTTCGGCGTCACCGGGCGGGATGCACCCGCTCGGGTCACCGACCGGCTTCGCACTTGAACGGAGGGCGAGCCACCCCCTACCCTCCGTGTGATCGACATCACGTCCCGTCCGACGTGGGAGGTCCTGATGGAGGAGGCGCCGGTGACCGCGCTCACGCCCGACTGCGACCCCGACCTGTCGAACTGCGGTTCGCCGTCGGGTCGACCCGGAGGCGGCGTGCGGTCCACGCTGGTCCTGTTCGCGCTGGTGACCCTCGCAGTGCTCGCCGTGACCGGGGACGCGGTGCCGGGCGCGGTGGCGTTCCTCGCCGGCGGGGTGGGCCTGGTGTCGGCCCTCGTGCTGGGCGCACGGGTCGTCCGTCTCGCCCGCCGGGCCGGCGCCGCCGTCGCGGCGCACGGGCCGTGGGCGGGTGTGGTGCACCGGTCGCGTCCGGCCGACTGACCGCAGCGGGATCGGGCGGCGGGCGTCCGACGGGGTGAGGATGGCCCGGTGGCCGATCCCGCACGCACCCACGACCTGGTCGTCTACGGCGCCACCGGCTTCGTCGGCCGGCTGCTCGGCAGCTACCTGGCCGGGGCCGCACCGGCCGGCCTCCGCATCGCGCTCGCCGGCCGGTCCCGGAGCCGCCTCGAGCGGGTGCGCGGCGAGCTGCCCGCGGCCGCCCGGGACTGGCCGCTGATCGAGGCCGACTCCACCGACGAGGCCTCGCTCGCCGCGCTGGCGGCGTCCACCCGGGTGCTGGCCACCACGGTCGGCCCGTACGTCCGCCACGGCCTGCCGGTCGTCGAGGCCTGCGCCCGCGCCGGCACGCACTACGCCGACCTCACCGGCGAGGTGCTGTTCGTCCGCCGGGCGATCGACCGCACCGACGCGGTCGCCCGCGACACCGGTGCCCGGATCGTGCACGCCTGCGGCTACGACTCCGTCCCCTCCGACCTGTCCGCCCTGCTGCTCGCCGAGCGGGCCCGGGCCGACGACGCCGGCGGTCTGCGCGACGTCCAGCTCGTCGCCAGCGCCCGCGGGGGGATCAGCGGCGGCACCGTCGACTCGGCCCGCGCCCAGTTCGAGGAGATGGGCCGCGACGCCGCGGCCCGGAGGCTCGTCGGCGACCCGTACGCGCTGAGCCCCGACCGCGACGCCGAGCCGGACACCCGCCAGCCGCGGGACGCCGGCCCGCCGTCGCGCACCGCGGACGGCCGGTGGACGGCGCCGTTCGTCATGGCCCCGTTCAACACCCGCATCGTCCGGCGGAGCAACGCGCTGCAGGACTGGGCGTACGGCCGCGGGCTGCGCTACGGGGAGGTCATGGGCTGCGGCCGCGGGCTCCCCGGAGCCGTCACGGCGTCCGCGGTCACGGCCGGGTTGGCCGGCTTCGCCGCCGCGATGAGCCTGCCGCCCACCCGCGCCCTCCTCGACCGGGTGCTGCCCGACCCGGGCACCGGCCCCGGCGAGCAGACCCGGGCCCGGGGCTGGTTCCGCTCGGTCGTCGACGCGACCACCGAGAGCGGGCGCCACTACCGCGCCACCGCCGCGGGCCAGGGCGACCCGGGCTACGCCGCCACCACCGTCATGCTCGGGGAGACCGCCCTCGCCCTCGCGCTGGACGGCGACCGGCTGCCCGGCCGCGCCGGCTCCCTGACCCCGGCCACCGCGCTGGGCCCGGTGCTCGTGGAGCGGCTGCGCGCCGCCGGGCACACCTACGAGGTGGAGGAGGAGACCCGATGACGACGTCCGACGAGCTGCACCGGCTCGACACCGCCGCCGGCGTGCACCCGGTCTACCGGCGCTGGCTGCCGCAGGGCGACGTCCGCGGCACCGTGCAGGTCGTGCACGGCGCCTCCGAGCACTCCGGCCGCTACGGCCGGCTGGCCGCAGCCCTCACCGCACGGGGCCTGGCCGTGCACGCGATGGACCTGCGCGGCCACGGCCGGACGGCGGAGCAGACCGGGCCCGGCCGGTTCGGCGAGGGCGCCGGTGCCGAGGCGCTGCTGGACGACGTCCGCGCGCTGCAGCAGGTGGCCGCCGCCGAGCACCCCGGCGTCCCCCGGCTGCTGCTCGGGCACTCGATGGGCTCGATCGTCGCGCTGGCCGCGGCAGAGCGGGACGGCGGCGACCTCGCCGGGCTGGTGCTGTCCGGCCCGGTCGGCGTCGCCCCGCACCTGGCGGAGTCGGTGACCGCGCTGGAGGCGTCGACCGCGGCCGGCGCCGGCGACGTCCCGCTGGACGCGCTGGGCGCCTTCAACCAGACCTTCGAGCCGGCCCGCACCCCCTACGACTGGCTCTCCCGCGACCCGGCCGAGGTCGACGCCTACCTCGCCGACCCGTACTGCGGCGACCACGTGCCGCTGACCACCGGCTTCGCGGCCGGTGTGTTCGGCCTGGCGGTGCGGTCGGCCACCGCGGAGGCGGTCGCGGCGCTGCCCGACGGGCTGCCGGTGCTGCTGCTGGCCGGGCAGCGCGACCCGGTCGGCGGGGTGGACGCCGGTCAGGTCAGCGCGCTGGCCGACCTGCTGCGTGACCGCGGCCTGCCGGTGGAGCTGCGGGTCTACCCAGACGCCCGGCACGAGGTCTTCAACGAGACCAACCGCGACGAGGTGACCGGCGACCTGCTGGCCTGGACGGCGGCCCGGCTGGGCGGCTGAGCAGGGACGAACCACACCGGTGTCATCCGAGGGGCCCCGCGGGCGGCGAACCGTCGCCCGCCCCACCTAACCTGGAGTGCATGCCCGACCCGTCCACGTACCGACCGGCGGTCGGGAGCATCCCGGAGTCCCCCGGGGTCTACAGGTTCCGGGACCCGAACGGCCGGGTCGTCTACGTCGGCAAGGCCAAGAGCCTCCGGCAGCGGCTGAACAGCTACTTCGCCGACGTCGCGGGCCTGCACCCGCGCACCCGGCAGATGGTGACGACGGCGGCCAGCGTCGAGTGGACCGTCGTCGGCACCGAGGTCGAGGCCCTCCAGCTCGAGTACAACTGGATCAAGGAGTTCGACCCGCGGTTCAACGTCCGCTACCGCGACGACAAGAGCTACCCCTCGCTGGCGGTCACGCTGAACGAGGAGTACCCGCGGCTGCAGGTGATGCGCGGCCCGAAGCGCAAGGGCGTCCGCTACTTCGGCCCGTACGCGCACGCCTGGGCCATCCGCGAGACGCTCGACACCCTCACCCGCGTCTTCCCCGCTCGCACCTGCTCCAACGGCGTCTTCAAGCGCGCCGGCCAGATCGGCCGCCCCTGCCTGCTCGGCTACATCGGCAAGTGCGCCGCCCCCTGCGTCGGCCGGGTCTCCGCCGAGGAGCACCGGGAGATCGTCGACGGCTTCTGCGACTTCATGGCCGGCCGCACCGACCAGATGGTCCGCCGCCTCGAGCGCGAGATGACCGAGGCCGCCGAGGCGATGGAGTACGAGAGGGCCGCCCGGCTGCGCGACGACCTCGGCGCCCTCCGGCGGGCGCTGGAGAAGCAGGCCGTCGTCCTGGGCGACGGCACCGACGCCGACGTCGTCGCCTTCGCGCAGGACGAGCTCGAGGCCTCGGTGCAGGTCTTCCACGTCCGCGGCGGGCGGGTGCGCGGCCAGCGCGGCTGGATCGTGGACAAGGTCGAGGAGGTCAGCACCGGCGAGCTGGTCGAGCAGTTCCTCCTGCAGGTCTACGGCGGCGTCGACGAGGCGACCGGCGTCGGCGAGGCGGGAGAGGCGGTGCCCAAGGAGGTGCTCGTCCCCGAACTGCCCGACGACGCCGACGTCTACGAGGAGCTGCTCAGCGAGCTCCGCGGCAGCCGGGTGAGCCTGCGGGTGCCCCAGCGCGGCGACAAGCGGGCCCTGCTGGAGACGGTCGAGCGCAACGCCAAGGAGGCCTTCGCCCGGCACCGGGTCAAGCGGTCCAGCGACCTCACCGCCCGTTCCATGGCGCTGTCGGAGCTGCAGGAGGCCCTGGAGCTGCCCGACGCGCCGCTGCGCATCGAGTGCATCGACGTCTCGCACGTGCAGCAGACGAACGTCGTGGCCAGCATGGTCGTCTTCGAGGACGGCCTGGCCAAGAAGTCCGACTACCGCCGGTTCTCCGTCACGCACGGGACCGACGACACCGCGGCGATGGCCGAGGTCGTCCGCCGCCGGTTCGCCCGCCACCTCAAGGAGGAGGCCGACCGCGTGGACGAGCAGGGGGTCGCCGCGGAGGAGGGCCGGCCGCGCCGGTTCGCCTACCCGCCGAACCTGCTCGTGGTCGACGGCGGTGCGCCGCAGGTCGCCGCCGCCGCCCGTTCCCTCGACGAGCTCGGCATCGTCGACGTCGCCGTCTGCGGGCTGGCCAAGCGCATGGAGGAGGTGTGGCTGCCCGGCGAGAGCGACCCGGTGGTCCTGCCGCGCACCTCCGAGGCGCTGTACCTGCTGCAGCGCATCCGGGACGAGGCGCACCGGTTCGCGATCACCTATCACCGGCAGAAGCGGTCCACCAGCATGCTGGTCTCCCTGTTGGACGACGTCCCCGGCCTCGGGGAGACGCGGCGGAAGGCGTTGATGAGGCAGTTCGGATCGCTCAAGCGGCTGCGGGCCGCCACCGTCGAGGAGCTGACGGCGGTGCCCGGCATCGGCCGGCGGACGGCGGAGGCGGTGCTGGCCGCGGTCGCACAGCCGGAGGTGGGGGAGGCGACAGAGGTACAGCCGGAGGTGGGGGAGGCGACGGAGACGCAGCCGGCCCAGCAGGGGGCCGGGGAGCAGCCGGCGGCCGGCGCCCCCGCCGAGGACACCGTGGAGACGACGACCGCACCGGCCGGCCCGGCCGAGCGCGGCACCGCCCGCAGCGGCTCCGGCGCCACCGCCGAGGTCGGCCTGGTGGCCTCGTGAGGGAGCTCGCGACCGAACGGATGAGCACAGCAGCGCCGCGAACGCGGCCGACGAGCGCCAGCGAGGTGGCCTCGTGAGGGAGCTTGCGACCGAACGGATGAGCACAGCAGCGCCGCGAACGCGGCCGACGAGTGCCAGCGAGGTGGCCTCGTGAGGGAGCTCGCGACCGAACGGATGAGCACAGCAGCGCCGCGAACGCGGCCGACGAGCGCCAGCGAGGTGGCCTCGTGAGCGATCAGACCGGGACCGCGCACCTCGAGGTCCCGCCGGGCACCCCCGGCCACCCGCACAGCGACGTCCCGCCACCGCTGGACCCGTCCTCCACCGAGACCCCGCCGCTGGACGTCGTCGTGGTCACCGGGTTGTCCGGTGCGGGCAAGAACAGCGCCGGGCGGGTGCTGGAGGACCTCGGCTGGTTCGTCGTCGACAACCTGCCGCCGGCGCTGCTGCTGCCGATGGTCGAGCTCGGCGCGCGCGGCGACGTCCGCCGGTTCGCCGCC
>DASQNB010000288.1:0-2548 GCA_035645175.1 Geodermatophilus sp. | reverse complement strand
GGCCGCTTCGAGGAAGTCCCGCGTCACGCCCAGCCGGACGTCGTGGCCGTCGTCTCGTGCACGTCGGGCCAGCGCGAGAAACGGTTCGACATCTCCTCGACTTCCGGCCGTCAACAGCATGATTCGCATCCCGGCTCCCTATCACGCGCACGGGTCGGGTCGCGATCAGATGCCTCGTTGTCGATGACCATGACCACGTGGCCAAGGTCGCGGACGTATCCGCATGGCCTCGGAACTCACGTCACAACGACGCGCAGCTGTCATTAGCAGGTCAGTGCGCTGGCCAGCTGAAGTAGCCCGAGGCGGATGTCGGCGCGGTGCTCATACCGGGTGCGCCGCCGCTTCAACGACCTCGTGCATGGTTAGCGGCAGACGGTCGTTGACCTGGTCAGGACGGGTTTCGCTCATCTGACGGTGCCGGCCAGTAGAGCCTTCGGTGGGCGGCGGAGCCGGTCAGGCCGGAGAGCTCGTTCCTGGCTGGAGACCAGTCCGGCAACCGCGGGCAGGATTGTGTCCAGGTGCTCGCGTCGGCCGATGTCGCGACAGGGCCCGCCAATTCCTCAGGTGGCTGATGCCGTGCTCGACGCGGATCCGCTTGCTGGCGTGGGCCCTGCGTTCGACCCCGTGCGCCGCGGCGACCGCGGGAAGACCGGCAGCTGGTTGCTCCGCCGGCCCGGCCGCCGAATGAGCACCGCACCGGCGGACTGCGCGCTGGAGCTCTGATGGTCGGCGTCGGCGAGCAAAGTGACGCCCTGGTCTTCGGCTGTGGCTACGAACGCCTCGGTGATGCCCGCTGCTCGGCGACCACGCTGCGCCGCCGCGCGATGAGTGGATCGCCGCCGGCGTCTTCGACGCCCTGCGCCGCTCGGTGCTGGCCGCCTACGAGCGACTGATCGGCCTGGACCTGACCGACGGTCCGTCGATGGGTGCATCACCAAGGCGCCGGGCGGGGGCGAGTGCGCCGGTCGCAGCCCGGTCGATCGCGGCAAGAGCGGGCTGAAGCGCTCTAGCTCGCCGATGGCGCCGCGGTGCCGATTACCGCGCTGCCCGCGCCGGCCAATACTCACGATCACGTCCTGCTGTCGGCCACCCTCGACGTCCTCACCGACCTGCTCACCGAGGTCGGTGCCGCGGCCGAGCGGACGACCGTGCATCTGGATGGGCGGACGCCCTCACAGCCGGTCGTCCCGAACGCATGTGCACGCTGCTTCCTCGCCACCGCGCTGACAGCTGGCTGCACCTGCTTTTCGGCGGCGATCCGGGAACCGGATTCGTCGGCTGGCGACCCGAGCGGCTGTGCACTGGACACGTCCTGCCGCGGCGTCGTTGCCGACCGCCACGCCGGCTACGATCACCGACCCGATGCGTCCGTGACGCGCGCCACCGGGTCGCAGGGGCGGTTCGTGCCAGCGGGGGCGTTCAGGTGGTGACCGTCCGGCCGGTGCGGGCCAGCCAGGTGACCAGCGAACGGTGTAGGTCCTGGGCCTCGGCTCGGGACAGCCGCAGGCCGAGTGCCTCGCCGTTGTCGTCGACCAGCACGCCGATGCTGTTCGGGGAGCAGTCGAGCAGGCCGAGGGTGATCCGCCCCTCGGCGTCCTGGCTGGTCTTGAACCACAGCAGGTCGTCGTGGGCGAGCACGAACCGAGCGGCCGGGTCGGGTGTGAACTGCGGCGGCCGGGCCTCGTCGTTCCCACCCGGGTCGTCCTGGCCGGGATCGACCGCAATGCTGGCGGCCCGCAGGGTGCGGCGGAGCCGGGAGACCCACAGGCTGAGCAGGTGCATCGGCGTCCTCCTCCGGGTGTCGGCCGGCCCGTCCGCTGCCTCGGGGACGACCTCGGCGGGGTCTGCGTCGCAGGCCGGCTGGATCGACGGGGAAGGACGGTCCACCCGAGGCCGAGCCAGCCACCGCGCCCCCGTCCTCCGACCTCCAGCGTCTGAAGAACGGAGTCCCCGGCCGAGGCGGCAGATACCTCAGCGCGTCGCGGAAGTTCGGCCCGAGGGATTGACGGCGACGCCCCTGCCGACTGCGGCGCCGGCCGCTGTGCCCCGGGGCGGAGCGTCGCGGCGAAGCCGTGCAGCTAGGCAGAGCACCGCTCACCACCCCGCGCTGGTCGCCCCGGCCGGAGCCGTGCAGGACCCCGCGGCGGCGTGATCCCCCGGGCGCGCAGCAGCCGGCAGTAGAGGTCGTGGTCGGGGCTGCGATCGACGAACAGCTCCCCGGGGCCGCTGGCGGAGCGGTCCGCGCGGCCCCGGATCGGCGGCGGCACGTCCATCGGCGGGATCAGCCAGGTGACGTCGAAGCCTTCACCCAGGACGGTTCAGTCCACCGGTTAGACGTGGCCTGGACGTCATATTGACCTGTCGAAGCCGCCCCCCGGCCTCGTCTGGGGAGGAGCCCGGTGGCGCGTCGGCAAGCGCCCAGCTGGTGCTCCAGCGACCGGTCATCCTGCATGGCGACTGTGCGACGAGTCGAACCGCCGCCGACCGGACCCCTTTGCCTGTGTCGCCGCGAGGAGGGACATAAACGATCTGGTCACCGGTACCCGCG
>DASQNB010000287.1:0-5230 GCA_035645175.1 Geodermatophilus sp. | reverse complement strand
CGGCGGGCGCGCAGCGCGTCGGTCGGCCCCCCGTCGAGCAGGTACTCCCCGCCGGTCGGGGTGTCGAGCAGGCCCAGGATGTTGAGCAGCGTCGACTTGCCCGACCCGGAGCGGCCGACGATCGCCACGTGCTCGCCCGGGGCCACCTCGAGGTCGACCCCGGTGAGGATCGGCAGTACGCCGCCGTCGGGCAGTGCGACCTCGCGGCTGATACCGCGCAGCGCCAGCAGGCTCGCGCCGTCACCTCGCCGGCGCTCGTCGGCGGCGTCCGCCGGACTGCTCCACCCGTCGAAGAGCTCGCTCATCCGAACGGTCCGGCCATCTCCGGGCCGGGCACGGTGTCGTCGGGCACCGGCACGAACAGCAGCACCTGGTCGCCCGCGGCCAGGCCCTCGCGGACCTCCACCTGGTCACCGTCGGTGAGGCCCAGGACGACCGCCCGCTCCTCCTGCGCCCCGTCGGCCCCGACCACCCAGACGTTGCCCTGCTGCACCGAGCCCTGCACCGCGGTCACCGGGACGACCAGCACGTCCTCGGCGACGCCGGCGTCCACGACCACCGTGGCGGCCATCCCGGCGAAGACGGTCGTCCCGCCGGGGACCCGGCAGCGGGCGGTCGTGCCGCCCTGCCCCGTCCCCGCGGCGGCCGGGTCCACCGCGGGTGCGGCCTGCTCACCGGTCGCGTCGTCCCCGGTGGCCGGCGCACCCAGCGTCAGCTCGGTGCAGGTGAAGGGGGCCGGCCCGCCCTGCGCCTCGACCTGCGCGGTGGACGGCGGGGCGAGCAGGCGGAACTGGTCGTCCTGGGTGAGCGTCGCGGTGACCGACAGCGTGCCCGGGGAGACGCCCGCGACCCGGTCGCCGACGGCGACGGCCTGGTCGACCAGCACGTCGACGGCGCCGACGGTGCCGGCCGTGGGCGCGGGGACGGTCGCGGTCCGCACGAGCGGGTCGCGCGGGGTGCTGGTGGGGTTCCCGTCGGCGTCGGTGCCGGTGACCGGCTCGCGCTCCTCCTCCCACCGGACCTCGAGCACCGCGTCGCCCTCGGCGACCACGTCGCCGGGCTCGACCAGGACCCGGCGGACCGTGCCGGCCTTGGTCGCCCTGACCGGGACGGTGGCGTCGGCGACCACCGTGCCCTGGACGGTGACGGTGTTGGCGACCGTGCCGCGGGCGACGGGCACCACCGGGGAGGTGAGGTCGACCGGCGGCGCGCCGGCCGACACGGGCGCGGTCCCGTCGCTGCCACCGCGGAAGGCGAGCACGACGAGGGCGACGGCGATGACGGTCCAGACCAGCAGGCGCAGGGCCGGGAGGACGACGGTGCGGACGACGCTCATGGCGCTCCTGGGAGGAGAGGTGGTGCCCTCCGGCACCGGTGCGAGCGCACGGTAACGACACCGGAGCGCTCCGCATACGGAGTGGCGCGCGGCACGCCGGGAACGGGTGGTTGGCAGCCCTCCGCGCGGGCATGACCCCCGGAACACCCCCGTCCGACCCTGGAGGCCCCTGCATGTCCGCTGCCGTCGAGTTCGCCGTCTGGGCGCCGGTCCCGGAACGGGTCCGGCTGCAGGTCGACGGGTCGGTGCACGACATGCACCGGGACGAGGGGGGCTGGTGGCGCGCCGCGGTCGAGGCCGGCCCGGAGGCCGACTACGGCTTCCTGCTCGGGGACGACGAGGACGGGGAGGAGGGCGGGAGGAAGGTCTACCCGGACCCGCGTTCGCGCCGCCAGCCCGAGGGCGTGCACGGGCTGTCCCGCCGCTACGACCCGGCGTCCCACCGGTGGGTGGACCGGTCCTGGACCGGCCGGCCGCTGGCCGGGGGCGTGGTCTACGAGATGCACGTCGGCACCTTCACGCCGGAGGGCACGCTGGACGCCGCGATCGGCCGGCTGGACCACCTGGTCGACCTCGGCGTCGACTTCGTCGAGCTGCTGCCGGTCAACGGGTTCAACGGCACGCACAACTGGGGCTACGACGGCGTCCTCTGGTACACGGTGCAGGAGGAGTACGGCGGCCCGGCGGCCTACCAGCGCTTCGTCGACGCCTGCCACCAGCGCGGCCTGGGCGTCATCCAGGACGTCGTCTACAACCACCTGGGCCCGTCGGGGAACTACCTGCCGCTGTTCATGCCGATCTTCAGCGAGGGCGGCGCCAACACCTGGGGCAACTCGGTCAACCTGTCGGGCCCGGACTCCGACGAGGTGCGGCGCTACATCGTCGACAACGCGCTGATGTGGCTGCGCGACATGCACGTCGACGGGCTGCGGCTCGACGCGGTCCACGCGCTGGTCGACGAGCGGGCCACCCACCTGCTCGAGGAGATGGCCCAGGAGGTCGACCGGCTCTCGGTCGCCGAGGGCCGGCCGCTGACGCTGATCGCGGAGAGCGACCTCAACGACCCGCGGATGGTCACCCCGCGGGTGGCCGGCGGCACGGGGCTGACCGCCCAGTGGAGCGACGACTTCCACCACTCGCTGCACGCCGTCCTCACCGGGGAGGGACAGGGCTACTACGGCGACTTCGCCGCCGCCGGGCTGTCCGGCCTGGCCAAGACGCTGACCGGCGCGTTCTTCCACGACGGCGCCTGGTCGAGCTTCCGGCGCCGGCACCACGGCCGGCCGGTGGACACCGCACTGCTGCCCGGCTGGAAGTTCCTGGCCTACCTGCAGGACCACGACCAGATCGGCAACCGCGCGGTGGGCGACCGCATCTCGGCGTCCCTCTCCCCCGGCCTGCTCGCCGTCGGCGCCACCCTGGTGCTCACCAGCCCGTTCACGCCGATGCTGTTCATGGGTGAGGAGTGGGGCGCGAGCACGCCGTGGCAGTTCTTCACCAGCCACCCCGAGCCGGAGCTGGGGAAGGCGACCGCCGAGGGGCGGATCGGCGAGTTCGCCGAGCACGGGTGGGACGCCGACGTGGTGCCCGACCCCCAGGACCCGGAGACCTTCACCCGGTCCAAGCTGGACTGGTCGGAGGTGGAGCAGGAGCCGCACGTGCACCTGCTCGCGGTGCACAAGGCGCTGATCGCGCTGCGGCGCGCCCACCCCGACCTGGTCGACCCCGACCTCCGGTCGGTGGCGGTCAGCTGGGACGACGCCGACCGGTGGCTGGTGCTGCACCGCGGGTCGCTGCGGATCGTGGCCAACTTCTCCGGCGAGCCCCGCGAGGTCGACCTGGACGTCCCGGCGCACGAGGTCCTCTTCGCCAGCGGTGAGCTGCCCGAGCTGGACGGCACGCAGGTGACGGTGCCGGCCGAGAGCGCCGTCGTCCTCACCACCCGCTGACCGTGCGGCGGCTGCTGCCCGAGCCGGGGCCGGTCCCCGACGACGGCGCGCTCGCCGAGGCCTACCGGCTGCCGGCCGGACGGTCGCTGCGGGCGGACTTCGTCGCCTCCCTCGACGGGTCGGTGACCGTCGAGGGCCGCAGCGGCGGGCTCGGGTCCCCGGGCGACAAGCGGGTGTTCCGCGTGCTGCGGGCGCTGGCCGACGTCGTGCTGGTCGGGCACGGCACCGCGGCCGCCGAGGGCTACCGGCCGGTGGACGCCGACCCGTCCGTCACCGGGCTGCGGACGGCGCTCGGCCGACCCGCGTCGGCACCGGTCGCGGTGGTGTCCCGGCGGGCGTCGCTGGCGCCCGGGGACCGGCTCGCCGTCCCCTCGACGATCCTGGTCACCTGCGCGGCCGCCGATCCCGGCCGGCGGGCGGCGCTGGCGGCCGCCGGGGTGACCGTGCTGGTCTGCGGTGAGGACGACGTCGACCTGCCGCTGGCCCTGGACCGGCTGGCCGACCGCGGCCTGGAGCAGGTGCTGTCCGAGGGCGGGCCGGCGCTGCTGTCGGCGGCGCTGGCCGCCGGGGTGGTCGACGAGCTGGACCTCACGGTCGCGCCGGCGCTGGTCGGCAGCCCGGACCGGCTGCTGGCCGGCGCGCTGCGCGACGTCGTCCGCCCCCGGCTGCTGCAGGTGCTCGAGGAGGACGGCGTCCTGTTCACCCGGTACGGCCTGCCGGGTCAGCCGCGGCGGGCGACCGCCACGGCCCAGGCGACGTAGCCGAGGTTCACGACCACCCGTGCCGCGACCCCGAGCGGCCGGTCGAACGCCCGCTGCGCCGTGCGCCGGTGGCGGAGCGGCTCGAGGTGCGCCGGCAGGTAGGTCGAGATCAGCGCGGCGGTCGCCCAGCCACCGGCCCGCCGGGTCACCGGCACCGCGATCAGGACCCCCACCGCGACGTCGGCCAGCCCGCTGACCGCGACCACCGCCGACCGCGCCGGCAGCCACGACGGCACGAGGCCCCGGTAGTAGCCGGGCGACGTGAAGTGGGTGACCCCACTGACCACCATGAACGCGGCCAGCGTCCAGGCCGCCGGGTCCTTCGTCCGCGAGCCGGGCACGGTCAGCCGACGAGCCGCACGACGTCGCCGTACGCGGTGAGCCGGTCGTCCGCGGTCAGCAGCACCGCCCCCTCGGCGACGGCCTGGGCGACGAGGAGCCGGTCGAACGGGTCGCGGTGCACGTCGGGCAGGTGCTCCACCGCCGCGGCGTGCTCGGCGGTGACGGGCAGATGGTCGAGCACCAGCTCGCGGGTCACCCGACGCGTCCACGTCCGGACGTCGGAGCCGACGGACAGCTTGCCCAGGCGCTGCTTGATCGCCAGCTCCCACACGCTCACCGCCGACATCAGTCGATTGTCGGCGTCCGCGACCAACTGCCGAGCCGACCCGAGCCGCACGGACTGGTGTGTGACCCACACGAGTACGTGGGTGTCGAGGAGGACTCTCACTCCTCTCCCTCGAACGCCCGCTGCAGCTCCTCGGGCAGGGGAGCGTCGAAGTCGTCGGCGATCCAGACGTTCCCGCGGTCGAAGTCGAAGTTCGGCGTCCGGCGGGTCGGACCCACCAGCCGGGCGACCACCTTCCCGCGGTTGGTGATCTCGACCTCCTCGCCGGCCGCGACCTTCTCGAGCAGTCGTGACAGGTGCGTCTTCGCCTCGTGGACGCCGACCGATGTAGTCACGAGACTTAGCCTACTCGGCGTCGCGCTCGGCGACTGAGGCGTCACCCCCTCCAGCTACCGAGCGGCACGGCCGCCGCCGTCCGTCCCCGGTGGCTGCTTGACTGCGCGCATGGACCTGCCCCTGCTGCCGCCGGTGAAGCCGATGCTGGCCAAGGCCGTGACGAAGCTGCCCACCGCCGAGGCCATGTACTACGAGCCGAAGTGGGACGGCTTCCGCTGCA
>DASQNB010000286.1:0-4713 GCA_035645175.1 Geodermatophilus sp. | reverse complement strand
CAGCCCGGCCGTCGTCGGCGGCAGGTGGCGCAGCGCCGTCAGCGACAGCCAGAACGGCAGCACCGCCCCGAGGACGACGATCCAGCCGACCAACGTCCACAGCGGCAGCTCGAGCGACCCGAGGGAGACCGGCACGGACGTGCGGAGCACCGCGGGGTCGAACGGCCAGAACGGCGCGGCGACCGCCCAGAACAGCCCGGCGGCGACGAAGCTCCAGCAGGTGAGCGCCACCGGGTCGCGGGTGGCCGTGCCCCGCTCCCCCATGAGGTAGTAGGTGGCCAGGCACAGCGCCGCCGCCAGGGCCGCGGCCACGCCCACGGCGTCCAACCCGCCGCCGCCGGTCCACACCTCGGCCACGAGGGTCAGCCCCGACAGCGACAGCCCGAGCGCGCCCCACAACCGGGCCCGCACGCGTTCACCGCGCACCAGCCAGACCCACAGCGCGATGAACACCGGCGCGGTCATCTCGAACACCAGCGCGATGCCGACCGGCAGCCGGCCGATCGCGACGTAGTACAGGCACTGGGTCAGCGCGATGCCGACCACGCCGAACGCGGCGAGGAACGGCACCTCCCGCCAGGACACCCGCAGCCGCGCCGGTGCGACGACGCCCAGGACGGCGAGCAGGACGACGGCCGCTCCGCCGCAGCGCAGCGCGGTCAGCCAGGGCGCCGGGATGCCGGCCTGCAGCGCCAGCGTGGAAACCGTGCCGTTGAGGGCGAACAGGCCCGCGGCGGAGACGGTCAGGGCGTAGCCGAGCGGAGGCCGGGGCATGCGACCCAATGTAGCGACCGTCACGCCCCGAGCCCCCTACCGGGGGTCACTGGACGGCGGTGGGGTCCATCCAGACGGCTTCCCAGACGTGGCCGTCGGGGTCGGTGAAGCTGACGCCGTACATGAACCCGTGGTCCTGCGCGGGCATCCACGGCTTGCCGCCGGAGGCCAGGGCCCTGGCCAGCAGGTCGTCGGCCTCCTCCCGGCTGTCGGCCGACAGCGCGTTGAGCACCGTGGTGGACCGCGACGGGTCGCCGATCCGGTCGGCCTCGGGGACGAAGTCGGCGAACCGGTCACGGGTCAGCAGCATCACGATGATGTTGTCCGCGACGACGACCGACGCCGTCCGCTCGTCGGAGAACTGCTCGTTGAAACCGAACCCGAGGCCGCCGTAGAACGCCTTGGCAGCGGCCAGGTCGGTCACGGGCAGGTTCACGAAGATCCAGCGCACGGTGGTGCTCCCGTCGTCGCGGGGGCCCGGTCGGCCCCGTCAGGAGAGAGGACGGGACCGACCGGCCGGACTCATCGGTCCGGGTCGGGGACCGGCGAGCCGACGTCGCGCACCGTCCGGCCGCCGTCGGGGTGCCGACGCCCCGCCGCCGGCACGGGAGCGGTGTCCGGGACGCCGTCGCGGTCGGCGTCCGGCGCGGGCTCGACCACCAGGACGAAGTCCTCGCCGTGCCGGGTGATGCCCTCGACGACGGCCTGCTCGACCGCCTCGGCCGCGGCCGTGCGGCGGAGCACCATCGGGTCGGAGCGGACGTCCTTGGCCAGCGACACCGCCATGCCGACCATCACCAGTGCGAAGGGCAGTGCCGCGATGATGGTCAGGTTCTGCAGGCCGGTGAGCGCCGCGTCGCCGCCGACGAGCAGCATGATCGCGGCCACGGCGCCCATGACGACGCCCCAGAAGACGACCGTCGTCCGGCTCGGGGACAGCGTGCCGCGCTCGGACAGCGACCCCATGACGATCGAGGCGGCGTCGGCGCCCGAGACGAAGAAGACGGCCACCAGCACCATGACCAGCACGGTCATCACCGTGGCCAGCGGGTAGGTGCCCAGGACACCGAACAGCTGCCCCTCCGCGGTGGCCTGCCCGGCGACGTCGGCCCCGCTGCGCTGGGCGGCGATCCCGGCGCCGCCGAAGACGGCGAACCAGACCAGGCTCACCACGCTGGGCACCAGCAGGACGCCGGTGACGAACTGGCGGATGGTGCGGCCGCGGCTGATCCGGGCGATGAACAGCCCGACGAACGGCGTCCAGCTGATCCACCAGGCCCAGTAGAAGACCGTCCAGCCGCGCAGCCACTCGGCCGTGGCGTCGCCGCCGCTGGCCTCGGTGCGCGCGGCCATCTGCGCCAGGTCGGCGAAGTACGTGCCGATCGTGGTGGGCACCAGGTTGAGGATCAGCACGGTCGGGCCGACGACGAACACGAAGGCCGCCAGGACGAGGGCCAGCACCATGTTCGTGGTGGCCAGCCACTGGATGCCGCGGGCGATGCCGGACACCGCGGAGGCGACGAAGGCCGCGGTCAGCACCGCGATGACGACGACCAGCAGGCCGTTGCCGGCGTCCCCGGCCCAGCCGAGGATCTCGAACCCGCTGCCGATCTGCAGCGCACCGAGCCCGAGCGAGGCCGCCGAGCCGAACAGCGTGGCGAAGATGGCCAGGACGTCGATGAGCCTGCCCGCCCAGCCCTCGGTGCGGCGCTGCCCGAACAGCGGGGCGAACGCGGAGCTGATCAGTTGCCGGCGGCCGCGGCGGAAGGTGCCGTAGGCGATCGACAGGCCGACGACGGCGTAGATGGCCCACGGGTGCAACGACCAGTGGAACAGCGTGGTCGCCATCGCCGTCTCCAGCGCCTCGGGCGTCTCGGGCGCGACGGTGCCCGGCGGCGGGGAGACGTAGTGGGACAGCGGCTCGCTGACGCCGAAGAACATCAGCCCGATGCCCATCCCGGCGCTGAACATCATCGCCACCCAGGACACGGTCCGGAACTCCGGCGCCTCGTCGTCCCGGCCCAACGGGATCCGGCCGTACTTCCCGGCCGCCAGCCAGACGACGAAGACGACGAACGCCGAGGCCAGCAGCACGAACAACCAGCCGAGGTTGGTCTCCACCCACTCCAGGGCGGAGCCGCTGGCCGAGCCCAGGCCCTGCGGGCTGGCGAAGCCCCAGGCGACGAAGGCCAGGGCGACCACGGCGGAGACGCCGAAGACGGCCCGGTCCAGCGAGCCGCCGCGGTCGGCGGGCGAGGGTGGTGGCTGGGCGACGGCGGGGTGGGCCCCCGAGGAGGCCTCGGACGCGGTGGGGCGTGCAGGTGTTGTGGTCACGACAGTGGGCGCCGGTGCCGGCGCACCTCCTCCTCGATCGACGGCGGTCCCCCCACCGTAGGGAGGGCACCAGTCGGGGGCGGGCTCGCCGTGACCTGGCAGGTCCGCCTCGCCGGGGCCGGCGGGGTGCTGTGTGCCCGCTCGGGGGCCGGGCACACTCGCGGGGCGAGCTGTCCGCCCGGCCGGGCGGCGGCACCGCGACAGGGGGGAGCACCACACCGTGACCGAGCCACGTCCACCCTGGTCAGCGCGCCGCCGGAAGCTGCTGCTGTGGCTGGCGGTGGGCGCCGTCCTCGGGGGCCTCGGCGCCGTCGGCCTGCCCGGCGAGTGGGGGGTGACGGCGGCGTTCCTGGGCGCCCTGTGCGCCTTCCTCGTCGTGGTGGCCCTGGTGGTGTTCATCACCGTCCCGGGCCCGGACACCCTGGGCACGCTGCTGCGCACCCCGCCGCTGGCGGGGGCGGTCGCCGTCGTCGCCGTCCTGCTGGTGCTGGCCAACCCGGCCGGGTCGCTGCGCTGGCTGTGGGTGGTCGCCGCGGTCGCCGCGGCGGCGTGGACGGCGTTCGCCGTCTGGGAGACCCGCCGCTCCGGCGGCTGAGGCCGGCGGCAGACTGGGTCCCCGTGACCCCGCCCGCCCCCGCCGGCCCGACCCACACCCTGCCCACAGCCCTGTACCGGCCCGACGGCGACGGCTTCCGCGCCACCGACCTGACCATCGGGCCGTGGGACCCGGGACTGCAGCACGCCGGGCCGGTCGCCGCGCTGCTGGCCCGGGAGGCCGAGCGGGTCACGGCGATCCCCGACGGGCAGACCGTGCGGCTCGCCTTCGACATCCTCGCCCCGGTGCCGGTGGGCCCGGTCCAGGTCAGCGCGCGGCTGCTGCGGCCCGGACGGCGGATCGAGCTGGTCGAGGCGGTGCTCACCGCGGACGGCGAGCGGCCGCTGATGCGGCTGACCGCCTGGCGGCTGCGGACCTCGACGGTCGAGGGGACGCCGGAGGCCGGCGTGCCGCTGCCCGGGCCCGGGGAGAGCCGCCCGGAGACGGCGGCGTTCTTCACCACCGACGTCGCCTACCACCGCGCGCTGGACTGGCGGTTCGCGCACGGCTCCTTCAACGCGCCCGGGCCGGCCGCCGCCTGGACCCGGCCGCTGTGCACCCTGGTCGACGGCGAGCCGATGAGCCCGCTGCAGCACCTGCTGGTGATGACCGACGCGGCCAGCGGCATCTCCGCCGTCCTGGACTGGCAGCGGGCCACCTTTGCCAACGTCGACCTGACCGTCGCCCTGCTGCGGCCCCCGGCCGGGGAGTGGCTGGGCGTGGACGCCGCCACCACGGTGGGGCCGGCCGGCGCCGGGCAGTGCTTCGCCGACCTGTACGACACCACCGGCCGGATCGGCCGCTCCGCGCAGGCGCTGTTCGTCGAGGCCCGCTGACCGGGTGACCGGGGTTGCTACCGCCGTCGTCCGCCGGGGAGGCTGAGATCGATGCGACCACTGGACCCACTGCTGAACTGGCTCGCCGGGCGCGGGCTGGAGATCGTCCTGCTCGTCCTGGGGTCGGTGCTGCTGGCGCGGTTCATCTCCTGGGTCGGCGAGAAGATCACCGAC
>DASQNB010000285.1:0-12705 GCA_035645175.1 Geodermatophilus sp. | reverse complement strand
GCCCGGCGAAGGCCCCAGGTCCGCAACCCTCGTCGAGCGGTGTCCACTGGCCTGCCTCCGTCCGCTCCCAGCCCCTCTCGGCCGGGCCCTCTCCTCGGCGCTCCCGAGCGTGCGAGGAACCGGGGTGGGGTCCTGCGGCCGCCTACCGCGTCGGCTGACGAGTTCGGGCCGGGGAGAGAGGTGCGCTGTCTGTGCGCCCCGGCGGACCGGTGCGTGGGAGGACTCACCCCGGTGCTGCGGTGGGTCCTCGGTTCCCTCCCGGCGCCGCTGCGGCACGTGGGCGGTTCGGCGGTGACCGGCCGAGGTCACCTCCGTCCGGGTGACGACCACCCGGTCGGGCCGGCTGACCGCACGGGACGTGTGCAGAACGGGGATGCCGGGGACTGCGGGTGCTGGGCCGCTCCCGGGCTCGCCACGCCGTCCGCCCGCTCGGGGAGCCCGGCCGGGCCTGCGGTGGGCGGCGCGCGTGCTCACCCGGTGCGCCGCCGCGTCCCCTGCCCACCGGCCCGCCGGTCGGTCCGGACGTGCCGGACCGGCGCCGGGCGCGGGGAGGGCTGGTGGCGCAGCGGCGGCACCAGCCCGGCCTCGGCCAGCACCCGGACGGCGCGGCGCTCGACCTCGTCGAACTCCACGACCGCGCCGGGGTGCGGCACGACGACGACGTCCTCGGCGGCGGGTCCGTCGTCCCGCCGGCCGGTCATCGGCACCACCGTCGGGTCGGCGCCCTGCCAGCCCGGTGGCGCCCCGAGCAGCACGGTGACGACGCAGTCCCGGCAGCCGGTGCCGCGGGCGGTGCAGCTGTCGCAGTCGATGAACACGGTCCCACTCCTCTGCTGGCCGACCCTCGTCGCGGGAGTCCGTCCATGGCCCCGGTCGATCCGGGCAGGACGCTAGGAGCGGGCACCGACAGTTCCGGCTCAGGCGCCGGCGTACTCCCAGTGCCAGGGCTCCTCGCGCCCGTTGCCGGGGTCGGCCCACGTCGGGTGGAGGAAGCCGAAGCGGCCGGCGTTGGCGGCCATCCAGGCGTACTCCGGCGTCCCGAACCGCTCGACGCCGCCACACAGGTCGACCGCCAGGCCCCAGCCGTGCTCGCTGGTGCCCGGCACCGCCGCCAGCTCCGGCTTCTCGCCGTACAGGCGCACCTGTCCGGCGTAGGTCCGGTAGGAGTCGGTGATGCACAGCTGCGTCCCGAACGCGCCGGCGAAGGCGCTGCCCATCGCCTGGTAGGCCGCCGCCGCGTCGCAGCGCAGCACGTGGCCGGCGACGCCGAGCGGGCACATCGCGCTGGGCGGGATCAGCCCGTTGGGGAAGCCGCCCCACGCGCGCTCGCCGGACGTCGACGGCGGGTGGCGGACGTCGCCGCACTCCACCGGCAGCGCCCCGCCGGACGGCCCCGGCGCCCCGACGGCCGAGCGCTGCCCCAGGCTGGGCCGCCCGGCCCCCAGCACCCGGTCGGCCGGCGGCCGGCCGACCACCACGGCTCCGGCGCGGGCGTCGGCCGCCAGCACCGTGCGCCCGTCGAGCGCGATGCCCACGTTGCCCAGCCCGGACCGCCCGCCGCCGAGGAAGACGAGGTCCCCGGGGAGGACGTCGGCCGGGTCGACCGGCGTGGTCACCCCGTAGAGGTCCGCCTGGCCGCCCGGGAGGTCGACGCCGACCGCGGCGTAGGCGGCCTGCACCAGACCCCCGCAGGACCACGCGTCCGGCCCCGTCGCCCCGGACGAGTAGGGCTGGTCCAGGGCGTCGACCGCCGCGCTGACCGCGGTGACGGTCTCGGCGGGCAGGACGACGAGCGACGAGCCCGGCAGCTGCGCCGCCCCGGCCTGCGCTCCGCCGTCGGCCGCGGGGACCGGCGCGAGCCCGTCCGGCAGGCCCGCCGCCGGGTCGCGCAGCGCCGCCGCGGGCGGCGGGTCGACGCCGGCCGCGGCCAGCTGGTCCAGGTACCCCTGCCAGGCGGCCGCCGCCTGCCGGCCCGCCGCGCGCTGCTCCTCCCGCTGGCGGCCCAGCTCGCGGTCGACCGCGGCGACGGCGGCCTCCAGGTCCCGGGTCGCCGCGACCGCGGCCGCCTCCAGCTCCTCGATCTGGGTGGTCAGCTCCGCGGCGCGGGTGCGGGCCGTCTCCCGGACCGTCTCCGCCTCCGCCCGGCGGGCCGCGGCCTCCTGCCGCTGGCGCTCGGCGGCCGCCACCACCTCGGCCGCGTGCCGCTGGGCGGCGTCGAGCAGGCCGGCTGCGGCGACGACGTCCCCCGGGTCGCCGCCGGCGAGCAGCACGGTCAGCGCGGTGACCTCCCCGGCGTCCCGGTACACCGCCGACGCGAGCCGGGCCACCTCCGCCCGGGTCCGCGCCAGCTCGGCGTCCGCCGCGGCGATGTCGGCCTCCGCCTGCGCGGCGGCCTGCCGCGCGGCGTCCAGGGCGGCCCGCGCCTCGACGACCCGTGCCTGGCGCTCCTGCAGATCGGCCTGCACCTCGGCGGCGCGCCGCTGCAGGTCGTCGAGCTCCGGGCTGTCGAGGAGGCTGGCCGGGCCGGCGGGCTGGTCGCCGGGCGCCGCGAGCGCGGGGACGGGGACGAGCAGCAGCGCCACCGCCGCCGCGACGGCCAGGGAGCCCCGGCGCATCGGCCACCTCCGCGCGTGTCCAGGACCGGGCTCCGACTCCGTCGATGGTCTCCCTCACGGCGCTCGACGGCCAGGCCTGACGGCGCGTCCTCGCCCTACCGGGGGAGGACGCCGCCGCACCGGGGGCCGCCGGTCCGGCGCGCCGTCCCCGGGACTGTCAGCGCCCCGACCTACGGTCCGCCCGTGCGCTCCTCCCCTTCCCGGCCGGTGCCGCTCTCCCCCGCACGGCTGGCCGGGACGGCCGCCCGGGCCGCCGCCGGGCTGCCCCGCTACGAACAGGCCACCATCGACGAGCTGGGCACCCCGCTGGCGGGGGTCACCTTCGTCGTCGTCGACCTGGAGACCACCGGCGGGTCGCCGAAGGACAGCGCGATCACCGAGATCGGCGCGGTCAAGGTCCGCGGCGGGGAGGTGCTCGGCGAGTTCCAGACCCTGGTCGACCCCGGCTGCGACATCCCGCCCTACATCAGCGTGCTCACCGGCATCACCTCGACGATGGTGGCCGCCGCACCCCGCATCGGCGCGGTGCTGCCGCACTTCCTCGAGTTCGCCCGCGGCGCGGTGCTGGTCGCCCACAACGCGCCCTTCGACCTCGGGTTCCTCAGGGCCGCCTGCGCGGAGACCGGCATCCCCTGGCCCACCACGGCCTCGGTCGACACCGCCGTCCTCGCCCGCCGGCTGCTCAGCCGCGACGAGGTGCCCAACTGCAAGCTGGCCACCCTCGCGCCCTACTTCCGCACGAGCACCGAGCCCTGCCACCGCGCGCTGGCCGACGCCCGCGCCACCGTCGACGTCCTGCACGGGCTCTTCGAGCGGCTGGGCCCACTGGGCATCACCAGCCTGGAGGAGCTGACCGGCCTCACCCGGCAGGTCGACCCCGACCGGCTGCGCAAGCGGCACCTGGCCGACGGCGTCCCGCACGGCCCGGGCGTCTACCTGTTCCGCGGCCCCCGCGACGAGCCGCTCTACGTCGGGACGTCGACCGACCTGCGCAGCCGGGTGCGCAGCTACTTCACCGCCGGCGAGCAGCGCAGCCGGATGACCGAGATGGTGGCGCTGGCCCAGCGGGTCGACGCCATCCCGTGCGCGCACGACCTCGAGGCCGCCGTCCGCGAGCTGCGGCTGATCGCCGAGCAGAAGCCGCGGTACAACCGGCGCTCGCGGTTCCCCGAGCGGGCGCTGTGGGTGCGACTGACCGAGGAGCCCTTCCCCCGGCTGTCCGTCGTCCGCCGGGTACGCCCGGGCGCCGGGGTCTTCCTGGGCCCGTTCCCCGACCGGCGTGCGGCCGACGCCGCCGTGGCCGCCGTGCACGAGTCGTTGCCGCTGCGGCAGTGCACCGGGCGGCTGTCGGTGCGGGTACTCGGCACCGCCTGCGCCCTGGCCGGGATGGGCCGCTGCGGCGCGCCGTGCACCGGCGCCCAGTCCGTCGAGGAGTACGGCGCGATCGCCGCCGTCCTCCGGACCGCGGTGGCCACCGACCCGCACCCGCTCCTGGGCCCGCTGCTGGCGCGGGTGGAGCGGCTGGCCGGCGAGGAGCGCTACGAGGACGCCGCCGTCCTCCGCGACCGCGTCGCCGTGCTGGTGCGCGCGGTGCGGCGCCGGCAGCGGCTGGAGTCCCTCGCCGCGGTCCCCGAGCTGGTGCTGGCCCGCCCGGACGGCGAGGGTGGCTGGCAGCTGGCCGTCGTCCGCCGGGGCCGGCTGGTGGCCGCCGGGTGCGCGGCCCGCGGCAGCTCGGTGCGGGCCACCCTCGAGGGGCTGCTGGCCACGGCCGAGACGACGCTGGGTCCCGAGGGCGAGCTGGCCGCCTCGGTCGACGAGACCGAGCTGGTGCTGCGCTGGATGGAGAAGCCCGGCACCCGGCTGGTACAGGTCGACGGGACGCTGGCCTGCCCCGTGCCCGGCACCGGCGGGTACACCGCCTTCCTCGACCGGGTGGAGGCCGGCCGCGCCGGGCGCGACCCGTTCGCCGACGGCCGCTCCCTGGGCACCCGCGCCCGCCCCGAGCGCGTCTCCCGCGGGGCCGCCGGTGCGCCCGCGGCCCGGCTAGCATCCCCGGCGTGATCACCGCCATCGTCATGATCGACGCGGCCACCGACGCGATCCCCGAGGTGGCCGAGGCCGTCGCCGACCTCGACGGGGTCAGCGAGGTCTACTCGACCGCCGGCGACGTGGACCTCGTCGCGATCGTGCGGGTGCGCGAGTTCGACCAGGTCGCCGAGGTGATCGCCGGGCGCATCAACAAGGTGCCCGGCGTGCTGGAGACCGAGACGCACATCGCCTTCCGCGCCTACTCCCGGCACGACCTCGAGGCGGCCTTCGCCATCGGCTTCGAGGACGCCGACTGAAGAAGGACCCCCTGCCCCCACCGCTCGCACGCTCGCGGCGGGACCCTGCAGGGGGCCGCGGGGAGGAGCGGGGCCTTCTACTCGCTCCGTTCGGCGCGAGCCTCGGGACGGGGCCGAGCGGCTCAGCGGGCAGCCGGCTCCCGCGCGGTCCGGCTGACCGCGGCCCAGTGCTCGAGCAGCGCCGCCGCCCGGCCGTCGTCCACCGCCGCCGCCGCGCGCGCCATCCCGGCGGACAGCGCGTCGTGCAGCCGCTCGGCCCGCTCGTCGAAGGTGGCCAGCGCGGCCGCGGCGTTGAGCAGCACCGCGTCCCGGACCGGCCCCGGCTCGCCGTCCACGACCCGGCGGAAGACGTCGGCGTTGAACGCCGGGTCGCCACCGCGCAGCGCGCCGGCCGGGGAGTGCGGGAGTCCCAGGGCCGCGGGGTCCACGCGGTCGGGCACGACCTCGCCGTCGCGCACCACCCAGGCCGAGGACGTCGTCGCGGTGGTCAGCTCGTCGAGCCCGTCGTCGCCGCGGAAGACCAGCGCGCGCATGCCGCGGGCGGCCAGCACCTCGGCCATGACCGGGGCCATCCGGCGGTCGGCACAACCGATCGCCGACGCCACCGGCCGGGCGGGGTTGGTCAGCGGCCCGAGGAAGTTGAAGACGGTCGCGATGCCGAGCTCGCGCCGCGGTGCGGCGGCGTGCCGCATGCCCGGGTGGAAGACCGGTGCGAAGAAGAAGCCGATGCCCGCCTCCTCGACGCAGCGGGCGACGGCCGGTGCAGGCAGGTCGATGGCCACGCCGAGCGCCTCGAGCACGTCGGCGGCCCCCGAGGACGACGACGCCGCCCGCCCGCCGTGCTTGGCCACCGGCGCGCCGGCCGCGGCGGTGACCACCGCGGCCATCGTCGAGATGTTCACCGTGTGCGCGCCGTCGCCGCCGGTGCCGACGATGTCGACGCAGTCCCGGGACAGCTGGACCGGCGTGGCCCGGGCGAGCATCTCCCCCGCCAGGCCGGCCACCTCGCCGGCCGAGGGGCCCTTGGCGCGCAGCGCGACGGCGAAGCCGGCGATCTGCGCGGGCGTGGCCTCGCCGGCCATCACCTCGCGCATCGCCCAGGCGGTGTCGTCGGCCGTGAGGTCCTCGCGCGCCAGGAGGCGGGTGAGCAGGGCCGGCCAGGTCGGTCGGGCGCTCACTGGACGGCCGGGCGCCGTCCCACGCGGTCGCGCAGCAGGCCGGCGACGACGGCGGGGGCGGTCAGCGGGTCGACCGGGAAGGGCAGGGTGGCGTCGGCCTGTGACCAGTGCGCCAGCCACCGGTCGGGCTGGCGGGCGATGAGCACGCACAGCGCCGGTCGGTCGGCGACCTCGACGGTGAGCTGGCGGGCCAGTGCCAGGCCACCGGTGGGCTGGGCCTCGCCGTCGAGGATGCAGAGGTCCACGCCGCCGCCGTCGACGGTGTCGACGACGTCCTCCCCCGTGGCGCACTCGACCCAGTTGAGGGGACCCACGTCGGCGGCCGGACGGCGGCCCACCGCAGTGCGCACGGCGGCACGCACGTCGGGCCGGGAGCTGTAGACCAGGACGGTGGCCGGGACGGCGTCACTCACGGCGCCGAGCGTAGTGGCAGCGGGCCCGCCGACCGGTCAGGACGGTGGCTCGGTATCGGGGAGGTCACGGCGGCGCCTCACATCCCACCCGCGGTCGTGACCTTGGCGGGAGCGATGCCATGATGGCCCTGTGACAACGGCTCCCGTGGCGAGCGGCACCTTCGACACCTCCCGGGTGCACTCCCTGACCCGACCGAACCTGGTGAGCGTCGGCACGATCATCTGGCTCTCCAGCGAGCTGATGTTCTTCGCCGGGCTGTTCGCCATGTACTTCACGGCGCGCGCCCGGGCCACCGAGGGGTGGCCGCCGGAGCCGACGGAACTGAACCTGCCCTATGCGCTGTTCTTCACGATCATCCTGGTCGCCTCCTCGGTCACCTGCCAGCTCGGCGTGTTCGCGGCGGAGAACGGCAACGTCTACGGCCTGCGGCGCTGGTTCACCATCACCTTCGTGATGGGCTTGGTCTTCGTACTGGCCCAGTTCAACGAGTACCGCGTGCTGGTGACCGAGCACGGCACCAGCATCTCCAGCTCGACCTACGGATCGGTCTTCTACCTGACGACCGGCTTCCACGCGCTGCACGTCATCGGGGGCCTCATCGCCTTCGTGTACCTGCTCATCCGGTCCACCATGGGCCGTTTCACGCCGGCACAGGCGACCGCGGCGATCGTGGTCTCCTACTACTGGCACTTCGTCGACGTCGTGTGGGTCGGGCTCTTCGCCACGATCTACATCATCCGCTAGGGGAACGGTGTCCACTCCCAATCCGCAGTCCGACGCCCCGTCCCACGACGGGACGCCTCGTGGCCTGCGCCGCTGGTCCCCCCGTCCTGCCGACGGGTCCCCCGCCGCCGCGGCCCGTGCCCGTCGGCGCTCCAGGCAGCGTCGCCGGGTGGCCAACGTGGCCGGCCTGATGGCCGCCCTGGTGCTCACCGGCGCGCTCTACTCGGCGCTCTCCCCGGCGTACGCGAGCCAGGAGACGACGGCCACCGAGTCGTCGGCCGAGGCCGCCGGCCGCGAGCTGTACGAACGCAGCTGCATCACCTGCCACGGCGAGAACCTCGAGGGCGTGCCCACCCGGGGGCCCTCGCTGATCGGCGTCGGTGAGGCGGCCGTCTACTTCCAGGTGCACACCGGCCGCATGCCGCTGGTCCGTCAGGAGGCCCAGGCGCCGGACAAGCCGGCGGTCTTCTCCGACGAGCAGATCGACCAGCTCATGGCCTACGTCCAGGCCAACGGCGGCGGACCCACCCTGCCCTCGGGCGACCTGCGCGACGGCGACCTGGCCGAGGGCGGTGAGCTGTTCCGGCTCAACTGCGCGTCCTGCCACAACTTCGTCGGCGAGGGCGGTGCCCTCTCCTCCGGCAAGCGGGCGCCCAGCCTCGAGGACTCCGAGGACCTGGAGATCTACGCCGCGATGCTGAGCGGACCGGAGAACATGCCGGTCTTCGGGGACAACCAGCTCACCCCCGAGGAGAAGCGCTCCATCATCAACTACGTCCAGACGGTCAAGGAGCAGGCCGACCCGGGCGGCTTCGGCGTCGGGCGCATCGGCCCGGTCGCCGAGGGCGTCGTCATCTGGGTCGTCGGCGTGGCCGCACTGCTGTTCGGCATCTTCTGGATGGGCAGCAAGGCGTGAGCACGCGCACCCTCTCCACCAGCGGCACCCCGGCACGACCGGCGCTGACCACGGGCGCCGGCGAGGACGCACGGATGAGCGAGTTCGCGAGCTCGCTCATGGACACGGCAGCACTGGTCACGCTCCCGACGAGCGCCAGCGAGGAGGAAGCGTGAGCACGCGCGACAGCGCCCCCGGCTCGGCCGGCGGCGCGGACGTCCCCGGCCCGCTGCACGGCGGTCCGGACGACGACTACACCCCCGAGCGCCTGGCGACCATGTCGCGCGAGGAGCTCGACCTGCTCGGCGCCCGGTACGACAGCGTGCAGGTCCTGCACGTCGACCCCGCTCCCGAGCCCGGCTCCCCGGTGGAGAAGGCGGCCGTCCGACAGGTCGCGCTCACCTTCGCCCTCGCCGGCCTGGCCGCCTTCGCGGCGCTGGTCATCTACGTCGGCTCCGGGTGGTTCCTGCCCGACTGGCAGTGGGACATCACCGAGAGCGGCTGGAGCGCGCTGTTCACGCCGCTCATCGGGGCGCTCGGGGGCCTGTCCCTGACGCTGGTGGGCGTCGGCATGGTGCTGTTCACCAAGAAGCTGCTGCCGCACGAGACCGCGGTGCAGGACAAGCACGACGGGTCGCACTTCGACCGGGTGACCACCGGCGCGACCCTCGTCGGCGGCCTGCACAACACCGGTCTGGCCCGCCGCAAGCTGATCACCCGCTCGCTGGTGTTCATGGGCAGCGGCGTCGGGCTGATGCTGCTCATGCCGCTGGGCGGCCTGATCCGCAACCCCAACACCGGTGACCCGCTCGGCAGGACGAGCTGGGCCGAGGGCGTCCGCCTCCTCCGGGACGACGGCAGTCCGATCCGCCCTGGCGACCAGCAGCCCGGCTCGCTGGAGACGGTCTTCCCCGCCGTCCCTGGCGGGAACCGCGAGTCCGACGCCGCCACGATGCTCATCCGGTTGCGCCCGGAGCAGGTGTCGGTCGACCGTCCCCGCGGGGGCCAGGAGGACTTCGGCTACGGCGACTACGTGGCCTACTCCAAGATCTGCACCCATGCCGGCTGCCCGGTCTCGCTGTACGAGCAGGAGACCAGCCGGATCCTGTGCCCGTGCCACCAGTCGCAGTTCGACGTGACGCGGGGCGCCCTGCCGGTCTTCGGTCCGGCCACCCGTCCGCTGCCCCAGCTGCCGATCACTGTCGACGACGAGGGCTTCTTCGTGGCGCGTAGTGACTACATTGAGGCTGTTGGCCCCACCTACTGGAACCGGGAGCGCATCTGATGGCTCGTACTGCCACAGCGCCGGGTGTCCCGACCACGCGACTGGGCAAGGCGGCGGTGGAGTTCGACGACCGTCTCATCGTCGCCGGCCCGCTCCGTCGCACCCTGAACAAGGTCTTCCCCGACCACTGGTCGTTCCTGCTCGGCGAGATCGCGCTCTACTCGTTCGTCATCCTGCTGATCTCCGGTACGTACCTGACCTTCTACTACGACGCGGCGATGACCGAGGTCGTCTACGAGGGCACGTACGCGCCGATGCGCGGCCTGGAGATGACCGCCGCCTACGAGTCGACGCTGTACCTGTCGTTCGACGTCCGCGGTGGTCTGTTCATCCGGCAGGTCCACCACTGGGCGGCCCTGCTCTTCGTCGCGGCCATCGTCGTGCACCTGATGCGCATCTTCTTCACCGGCGCCTTCCGCCGGCCGCGGGAGACGAACTGGCTGATCGGCATCGGGCTGCTGCTCCTGTCCTTCGCGATGGGCTTCACCGGCTACTCGCTGCCCGACGACCTGCTGTCCGGCACCGGGCTGCGGATCATCAGCGCGATCATCCTGTCGATCCCCGTCGTCGGCACCTGGGTCCACTGGGCGGTGTTCAACGGTGACTACGTCGGCGAGGAGATCCTCGGCCGGCTGTACATCGTCCACGTCCTGATCGTGCCGGCGATCCTGCTGGCCCTGATCGCGGTGCACCTGCTGCTGCTGGTCAAGCAGAAGCACACCCAGTTCCCCGGCCCCGGTCGCACCGAGCACAACGTGGTCGGCAACCGGCTCTTCCCGGCGTTCGCGGGCAAGGCCGGTGGCCTGTTCTTCATCGTGTTCGGCGTCGTCGCCGCGCTCGGTGGCCTGGTGCAGATCAACCCGGTGTGGCTGTGGGGCCCCTACAACCCCGCGCAGGTGTCCGCCGCGTCGCAGCCCGACTGGTACGTCATGTTCCTCGACGGCTCGACGCGTCTGTTCCCGGCCTGGGACATCAACCTGCCCGGCAACTACACCATCCCGGCGTTGTTCTGGCCGACCGTCGTGCTGCCGGGCATCATCTTCACGTTGATGGCGGCGTACCCGATGATCGAGCGGAAGCTGACCCGGGATGAGGCGTCGCACCACCTGCTGCAGCGTCCCCGCGACGTGCCGGTGCGGACCTCGCTCGGCATGATGGCCCTGGCCTTCTACGTCGTCCTGCTGATCTCCGGCGGCAACGACGTCATCGCCGAGAAGTTCGACATCAGCCTCAACGCGATGACCTGGGCCGGCCGCATCGGGCTGATCATCATCCCGCCGCTGGCCTACGTGCTCACCTACCGCATCTGCCTGGGCCTGCAGAAGCACGACCGGGAGGTCCTCGAGCACGGCCTGGAGACCGGTGTCATCCGGCGGCTGCCGCACGGCGAGTTCATCGAGGTGCACCAGCCGCTCGGCCCGGTCGACGAGCACGGCCACGGCCAGCTCGCCTACGGCGGCGCTCCGGTGCCCAAGCGGATGAACCAGGTGGGTGGCGCCCGCCGCGCCATCCGCGGCTTCTTCAAGCCGATCGAGGAGCCGGTGCAGGTCGAGATCGAGCAGCGTCGCGACGAGCACGGCCTCGCCGCCGCGGAGTCCCGCGAGCTCACCACCTCCGGTCGTCCCTCCGACGGTGGCCGGCCGCAGGAGCCGCGCGACTGAGCACCCGCAGGACGTAGCAGGGCCCCGACGGATCCTCCGTCGGGGCCCTGCTGCGTTCGCGCTCACGGCCGACCGACGGCGACCGAGCGGTCCCGTCGCCCTGTCGTGTCCGGCCCGCCACCCTCGCGCCGCGTTCGCCGACCTCACCGAAGGACACGAGGACGGCGACCGCCGGGTGAGGCCCGGCGCAGTCACAGCGCCCGTGACGCCCTTCGTCGGCGTCGACACGGCGCTCCCCACCGGCGGTCGGCTGCCGTTCACGCGGCACCCGCCCTCGGTCACTGCCGCCGACCCCACCGCAGGACCTGACGACGGCGAGCGCTCGGTGGTGAAGCGCCCTCACCAGGGCTCCAGGCGGCGGCGGTGTGCGAGGGAGCGGGCGAGGGCCGAGGGCCGGCACCGGCGCCGTGGGCGGCCACGGGCACGGGCCCGTGCGCTCCGACGTGCTGCTGTGTGGCCCTGGCTCGCCCACGGCCTCAGCGGGCCACTGGTGCCGGCGTACACGCGGCTCCGCACGGCACCGGTCGCCAGGACGCCGCCGGACGTGCTGGTAGGCACCACTCCCCTCAGGACCCCAGCGGGCGGCTCAGGGCGGCGTCCGCGCCGATCGGTGCCGCAGGCCGGTGGTCGGGAAGCCCCGGGCGGCCCAGGAGGTGCGGGGGCCCTGATCGGCGGCGTCCCTCGAGACGCCGAGGGCCCCTCCCCGCCGCAGCGGAGAGGGGCCCTCGAGGTCGGGTGGCGGGTCTCAGCCCTGGGCGTTCTGCCCCACGTAGTACTCGAACAGCAGACCGCCGACGGTGACCAGGATCGCCGCACCGGCGAGGATGATCAGCCAGGGATAGAAGAACGCCAGCGCCAGGCCCATCAGGCCGGCCGACAGCGCGATGCCGAACGGCCAGTAGCTGCCCGGGCTGAAGAAGCCCAGCTCGCCGGCGCCGTCGGCGATGTCGGCGTCCTTGCGGTCCTCCGGACGGGCGTCGATGCGCCGCGAGACGAACCAGAAGAAGCCGCCGACGAGGAACGTCAGCCCGCCGGAGAGGACGAGGGCCGTCGTCCCGATCGGCTCACGGGACCAGATCCCGTAGACGGCGGCCGCGATGATGCAGAAGACCCCGATGCCGTTGAAGATGAACGCTTCGACCTTCACGGTCGTCCCTCCAGCGTGGTGTGCGGTGCGCGGGTGGCGGACACGTCAGCCGTCCGCCTGCTGCGCATCGTCGATCAGGTCGAACGGCGAGGTGCTGGTCGCCGCACCCGGCTCACCGATGCTCTCCAGCGCGTCATAGGTGCTCAGCCCGGACTCGCGCGCGGCCAGGTAGGCGTCGTAGTCCTCCGCCGAGACCGCCCGCACCTCGAAGTTCATGTAGGCGTGGTAGGTGCCGCACAGCTCGGCACAGCGGCCCACGAAGGCACCCTCCTCGCGGATGGTCACCTCGAAGACGTTGTCGCGGCCGTTCTCGTTGCCCGGGATGACGTCGAGCTTGAAGAGGAACTCCGGCACCCAGAACGAGTGGATGACGTCGGCCGAGGCCACCTCGAAGCGGATGTCCTGGTCCGTGGGCAGCACGAGGATCGGGATCTCGTCGCTG
>DASQNB010000284.1:0-10977 GCA_035645175.1 Geodermatophilus sp. | reverse complement strand
CGGCACCGTCGTACCCGGCGGGGAGACTGCCGGGGACCGACACCGCCCGCGCCGAACGGAGAGTCCGCTGACCTCGGCCCCCGCTCAGGACGCACCCGCCGACCCGGGTCCCCGCCTCCCGCGGGTGGCCCGGGTCGTCGTCGACGTACCCCTGGCGCACCTGGACCGGACGTTCGACTATGCCGTTCCGGACGCGATGGCCGACGAGGTGCGCGCCGGCTGCCGGGTGCGGGTGCGCTTCGCCGGGCAGCTGGTCGACGGGTTCGTGGTCGAGCTCGGCGAGAGCAGCGAGCACGGCGGGAAGCTGGCGCCCCTGGCCAAGCTGGTCTCCCCGGAGCCGGTGCTGACCCCGCAGGTGGTGACGCTGGCCCGCGCGGTGGCCGAGCGCTGGGGCGGCACGGTCACCGACGTGCTGCGGCTGGCCGTGCCTCCCCGCCGGGTGGCGGCCGAGCAGCGCCCGCCCGCCGAACCGCCCCCGCCGCCCCCGCCGCCGGACCCGGCCGGCTTCGCCCGGTACCCGACCGGCCCGGCGCTGCTGACCGCCGTCGCCGAGGGCCACCCCGCCCGCGCTGTGTGGACCGCGCTGCCCGGCGAGGACTGGCCGGCCCGGCTGGCCGAGCTGTGCCAGGCCGCGCTCTCCGGCGGCCGCGGCGCACTGGTCGTGACCCCCGACGGCCGCGACCTCGACCGGCTCGCCGCCGCCGCCGAGGCCCGGCTGCCGGCCGGCTCGGTCGTCGTGCTGCGCGCCGACGCCGCCCCCGACGCCCGCTACCGGCGCTTCCTGGACGCCGTCCGCGGCACCGCGAAGGTGGTGCTCGGCACCCGCGCCGCGGTCTTCGCGCCGGTCGCCGACCTCGGGCTGGTCGCGGTCTGGGACGACGGCGACGACCTGCACGCCGAGCCGCGCGCCCCCTACGCCCACGCCCGCGACGTGCTGGTGCACCGGGCGCACCTGTCCTCGTGCGCGGCCGTCGTCGCGGCCACCGCGCGGACCGCCGAGGCGCAGCTGCTGGTGGAGAGCGGATGGGCCCACGAGCTGGTCGCCGACCGCGCCACCCTGCGCGCCGCCGCCCCGCGGGTGCAGGCCCTGGGCGCCGACGCGGAGCTGGCCCGCGACCCCGCCGCCCGCACCGCGCGGCTGCCCAGCCTCGCCCACCGCGTCGCCCGCCAGGCCCTGGCCGATGGCGCGCCGGTGCTCGTGCAGGTGCCGCGCGCCGGCTACGCGCCCGGGCTGGCCTGCGACCGCTGCCGGGCACCGGCCCGCTGCGCGGTCTGCGCCGGGCCGCTGGGCATCGCCGCGGCACCGGGCCCCGGCGGGTCGCGGGTGCCGGCCTGCCGCTGGTGCGCCCGGCCCGCGGCGACCTTCGACTGCCCGTACTGCCACGGCACCAAGCTGCGCGCCTCGGTGGTCGGCTCCACCCGCACCGCCGAGGAACTGGGGCGGGCCTTCCCCGGTGCCGCGGTGCGGGTGTCGGGCCGTGGCTCGGGCGTGCTGGCCTCGGTGCCCGCCGGCCCGGCGCTGGTCGTCGCCACGCCCGGCGCCGAGCCGGTGGCCGAGGGCGGGTACGGCGCGGCACTGCTGCTGGACTCCTGGGCGCTGCTGGGCCGGGCCGACCTGCGGGCGGGGGAGGAGACGCTGCGCCGGTGGGTCAACGCGGCCACGCTGGTGCGTTCCGCGTCGGCCGGTGGACAGGTGGTGGTCGCCGCCGACGCCGCCCACCCCGTCGTCCAGGCGCTGGTGCGCTGGGACCCCGGCTGGCTCGCCGCCCGGGAGCTGGCCGACCGCCGCGAGCTCGGCTTCCCCCCGGTCACCCGGATGGCCGCGCTGTCCGGCACGCCGTCCGCGCTGGCGGAGTTCCTCGATGCTGCCCGGCTGCCCGCCGACGCCGACCTGCTGGGCCCGGTGCCCGAGCCTGGCCCCCTCCAGGGCGTCCCCGAGCATGCGAGGGGACCCCGGAGGGGGTCCTCCCGCCAGGAGGACGAGCGGGAGCGCTACCTGGTGCGGGTCCCGCGCGGAGAGGGGGCCGCGCTGGCGCGTGCGCTGGCGCAGGTGCAGGGCGTGCGCAGCGCCAAGAAGGCGCCCGAGCACGTCCGGGTGCAGCTGGACCCGCTCGACCTGGTGTGACCCGCGCGTCGGCCCGAGGCGGACGTCTGGGGCGCTGGGCACCGGCCGCTTCGCCCTCCGACGGCCGGGTCCGGGAACGCCCGAGACGTCCGCCACCACCACCCGACTCGACCGGCGTGGTCCGGACGACGGTCCCAGCGGTGGCGTGCTGCAGGGCTCGTCCGTGGTGACCCCGGCCGCACTCGGCCGACCACCGGGTTTACGACGTAAGCGCGATGGGGTAGTGCCGCGCGGTCCCGATCAGGGGCCCGCGCCGGGACGTCCGGGCACCAGGTGCCTGCGGGGACGTCGCGCGGACGAGCTGACCCCGAGGAGCACCGAGTGAGTGAGTCGCGCACGCCCCCGACCGGTCCTGGCCAGCAGCGCGGGGCCACGCCCGTGGGCGGCGGCACCCGCGGCGGCGGCCGCCGGCGGGCCCTGCTGGTCGGAGCGCTGCTCCTGGCCGCCCTCGTCGCCCTCCTGCTGCTGCTGAGCCAGTGCACCGGGGACGACCCCGAGGCGGGCTCGGACCCCGCCGCACAGACCTCGCAGGGCGCCGGCGGCTCGACCTCGGCATCCGCCGGCCCGTCGTCCTCCGGCCCGTCGTCCTCCGGTTCGGCCGCGCCGAGCTCCTCGGCCGCTCCGTCCGGTGGCGCCGCCGGCGGCGGCCAGGTCGTGACCGCCGACGGCCGGTCCGTGCTGCCGCTGGCCGCCGGGACCGACGCGGCAGCGGCGCTGGGTGGGCTGGCCGGGCAGCCGGTGACCGCCACGGGCGCCCGGGTGCTCTCCGTGCCGGCCGACGAGGGCTTCTGGCTCGGCACGTCGGAGACCGAGCGGGTGTGGGTGCAGCTGACCGGCGAGGCCGGGGAGTCGCCCTACCAGGTGCAGGAGGGTGACCTCGTCGACTTCGAGGGCACGGTCGAGGCCCACGACGCGGCCTTCGCCGAGCAGGCCGGCGTGGACGACGCCGAGGGTGCCCAGCAGCTGGTCGACCAGGCCGCGCACCTGACGGTGGCCAAGTCCGCGGTGCGGCTGTCCGCCTGAGAGAGGACCCCCCTGCCCCCGCCACTCGTAGCAGGACCCCGTCCTCCCCGCCCTTCGCGAGCTCGGGGCGGGGACGTGGGACGGGGCCTCCGGGGCCCTCCGCGGGCTCGGCCGGCTCTGCTCAGTCCGACATCTGCTCCAGCAGCTCGGCGAGCTCGTCGTCCAGTCCGGCGGTGGCCCGGTCCTGGGCGATCCGGGCCGTGGCCAGGCGCCACCACACCGGCGCGGTCGAGGCGGCCGCGGCCACGCCGGCCACGACGCCGAGCAGCAGGTGGGGGTGCGCGTGGCCGTCACGGCGCAGGGTCCGGGCGAGGGGGCCGTCGACGACCGTGACCACCAGCCCCCACCCGGTGGTCACCAGCGCCTGGTGCAGCCGGGCCGCCTGGTCCTGCGGGTCGTCGGGCAGCGCGGGCAGTCCCCGCACCGCCCGGCGCAGCGCCGGCAGCTCACGGAGGACGGTCTCGACGGTCACCGCCGCGGTGATCGCGAGGTAGACCCGGGCGCGGGCCCAGGAACGGGCAGGCAGGTCCAGGGCCGCCTCGGCACCACCGACCACCAGGCCGTCGAGGGCGGCGCTCGCGACCGCACGGACACGGTGGGACGTCGGTGAGGCCATGCACTGCACCGTAGCCAGGTCACCGTGCCCGGCGCTCCCGGGCTGCCGCCTAGGATCGACCGGTGAGCGTGACCCCCATCCGGCTGCTGGGCGACCCGGTGTTGCGCACGCCCGCCGCCCCGGTCGTGGACTTCGACCGGGAGCTGCGTCAGCTCGTCGCCGACCTCACCGACACCATGTTCGCCGCCGGCGGCGCCGGGCTGGCCGCCCCGCAGATCGGCGTGGGCCTGCGGGTCTTCACCTGGTTCGTCGACGGCGAGGTCGGCCACCTGGTCAACCCCGAGGTGGCGCCGGTGGGGGAGGAGACCGAGGAGGGCCCGGAGGGCTGCCTGTCCATCCCCGGCTTCACCTTCGACTGCCGCCGGCACCTGTACGTGGCCGCCACCGGCGTCGACCTGCACGGCGAGCCGGTGCGCATCGAGGGCTCGCACCTGCTGGCCCGCGCCGTGCAGCACGAGGTCGACCACCTCGACGGCGTGCTGTTCGTCGACCGGCTGGACGCCGAGGCCCGCGCCGCCGCGCTCGCCGCGATCGGTGCGGCCGAGTGGGCCGGCGCCGGCGCGTGGGTCCCGCGCGTGGAGGTCAGCCCGCATTGAGGCTGCTCTTCGCCGGGACGCCGGACGTCGCCGTCCCCTCGCTGGAACTGCTGCTGGCCTCCGACCACGAGGTCGTCGCCGTCCTCACCCGGCCCGATGCCCGCGCCGGCCGTGGCCGCAGGGTCAGCCGCTCCCCGGTCGCCGAGCGGGCCGAGGCCGCCGGCGTGCCGGTACTGCAGCCGCGCTCTCTGCGGGAGCCTGAGTTCCTCGAGCAGCTGGCCGAGCTCGCCGTCGACTGCGCACCCGTGGTGGCCTACGGCGCCCTCGTGCCGGAGGCCGCGCTGGGTCTGCCGCGGTTCGGCTGGGTCAACCTGCACTTCTCGCTGCTCCCGGCCTGGCGTGGCGCCGCGCCGGTGCAGCACGCGGTCATGGCCGGCGACGAGGTCACCGGCGCCTCGACCTTCCGGCTGGAGGCGGGCCTGGACACCGGCCCGGTCTACGGCGTGGTCACCGAGCCGATCGCGCCCCGGGACACCGCCGGGGACCTGCTGGCCCGTCTCGCGGTCAGCGGCGCCCGGCTGCTGGTGGCCACCCTCGACGGCATCGGGGCCGGCACCCTGGAGCCCGAGCCGCAGCCGGCCGAGGGGGTCAGCCTCGCGCCGCGGATCGAGCCGGCCGACGCCTGCGTGGACTGGTCGCTGCCCGCCCACGTGGTCGACCGCCGGGTCCGCGGCGTCACCCCTGCCCCGGGCGCCTGGACGACGTGGCGCGGCGACCGGCTGCGGCTCGGCCCGGTCGAGCCGCTGCCGTCGTCCCTCGGGCTGACCCCCGGCGAGCTGTCGGTGGGCGCCACGGGCGTGCTCGTCGGCACCGGCCGGGGCGCCGTCCGGCTCGGCGAGGTGCAGCCGGCGGGCAAGCGCATGGTGCCCGCGGCCGACTGGGCCCGCGGGGCGCGGCCGGCCCCGGGCGAGCGGCTCGGCGAGGAGGCCTCGTGAGTGCCCCACGCCGGGGCACCCGCCGTCCGCCGTCCCGCCGGCACCGGCCGGTCCTCGACGGCGCCCGGCTGACCGCCTTCGACGTCCTCGACGGGGTCACGGCTCGCGCCGCCTACGCCAACCTGCTGCTGCCCCAGCTGCTGCGCGAGCGGGCCGCCGACCTCGGCGAGCGCGACGCCGCCTTCGCCACCCAGCTCGCCTACGGGACCCTGCGTGCCACCGGCACCCTGGACGCGGTGCTCACCCCGCTGGTCTCCCGGCCGCTGGCCGAGCTGGACCCGCGGGTGCTCGACCTGCTGCGCCTGGGCGCCCACCAATTGCTGGACCTGCGGGTGCCGGCGCACGCAGCGGTCGACACGACCGTGGCGCTCACCCGGGCGATCGTGGGCATCGGCGCCTCCGGCCTGGTCAACGCCGTGCTGCGCAAGGTCGCCGCGGGCGGGGACCGGACGGCCTGGATCGAGCGGCTCGACGGGGACGGCGACCAGCGGTTGGCGCTGGCCACCGACCACCCGCGCTGGGTGGTCGAGGCCTGGCGCGACGCGCTGGGCGACGAGGCCGAGCTGGAGCCGGCGCTGCTGGCTGACGACGCCGCGCCCGAGGTGCACCTGGTCGCCCGCCGGGTACCGCGCGAGCAGCTGGTGGAGGAGTCCGGCGGGCAGCCGGGGCCGTGGTCGCCCCACGCCGTCCGGCTCGGCGGTGGGGACCCCGCGCGCGTCCCCTCGGTACGCGAGGGCCGGGCCGCGGTGCAGGACGAGGGCAGCCAGCTGGCCGCGCTGCTGCTGGCCCGCGCACCGCTGGAGGGCCCGGACGCCGCCTGGCTGGATGTCTGCGCCGGCCCCGGCGGCAAGGCCGCCCTGCTGGCGGCGGTGCGCCCGGACGGTGTCCGGATCACCGCGGCCGACCGCGCGCCGCACCGCGCCGAGCTGGTCCGGCAGGCCCTGCGCGACGAGGACGACGTCGAGGTGGTCGTCGCCGACGGCCGGACGCCGCCGTGGGCGCCGGGCTGCTTCGACCGCGTGCTGCTCGACGCCCCGTGCACCGGCCTGGGGGCGCTGCGCCGCCGTCCCGAGGTGCGCTGGCGGCGCACCCCGGACGACGTCGCGCCTCTGGTCGAGCTGCAGACGGCGCTGCTGGACGGCGCGCTGGCCGCGGTGCGCCCCGGCGGCGTGGTCGCCTACGTGACCTGCTCGCCGCACACCGACGAGACCGTCGCCGTTGTCGACACCGCGGCCGGCCGGGACGACGTCGAGGTGCTGCCGGTCGCGCCGCTGTTCCCGGAGGTGCCGGGGCTGGCCCGCGGGGAGTACGGGCAGCTGTGGCCGCACCGGCACGGCACCGACGCGATGTTCATGGCGCTGCTCCGCCGCACGAGCTGAGCCCGGGGCTCGCGGCTCAGTCGCCGGAGCCGGAGCCGGAGCCGGAGCCGGAGCCGGAGCCGGAGCCGTAGTCGGAGTCGTCGCCGGAGCTGGGGTCGTCGCCGGAGCCGGTCGTCGGGCTCGCGCCGGCCGTGCTGCTCGAGTCGACGTACGCGTGGCCCGTGGTCCCCCGAGCCGTGGACCCGTCGTCGTCCTCGCCGGACTCCTTCCCGTCCCACTCCTCCCCGTCGTTCCCGCCCTCGTCCTCGTTCTTGTCGTCTTCGTCCTTGCCCTCGTCCCCGTCGCCGTTGCTGTCGCGGTTGCCGTCGTCGTCGGAGTCCGGCGGCGCGGAGGACGGGGCGGGCGTCGCGGTGCTCGTCGGCGTCGCCGGTGCCGGCTCGGGGTCCAGCACCGCAGCCGGCTGGGGGGCCGGCGCGGGTGCGCTGGCCGACGCGGTCCCGGCCGTCGCGGGGCTCGGCGGGTCGCTCGTCGGCGTCGCCGACTCCTCCGCGGGCGGTGGCGTCGCCGACGGCGCCGGCGCGGGCGCGGCGGCAGGGGCGGGCTCCGTGCGCGGTGGCGCGGCGGTCGGTGGGGCCGACTCGTGCGGGACGGACGGCGACGGCGCCACCGCTGCGGGCGCCGCCGAGGACGGTCCGGTCTGCCGCGCCGGCGCGGGGGCGGTGGTGCGCGGCGGTGCCGCGATCGGACCGTCGTCCGGCGTCGGCGTCGGCGACCCGGTGGGCGGCGGCGGGTCGGCGGCTTCGGCCACGACCTCCTCGGGCGCGGGCCGGGCCGGCTCGACCTGCGAGCCCAGCAGCGAGAAGCCGGCCCACGCGCCGGTGAGCGTGGCCGTGCCGATGGCGGCCAGGACGGCGATCGCGCCGGCCACCAGGGCCAGCCGTTCCGACCACCCCCGCGGCGGCGGCCACCCGGTCGCCGCGTAGTGCAGCAGGACCGGGCGCTGCTGCGGGTCGGGAGCCGGTCCCGCGGCGCGCCGGGTCCGGTGCCGGCCGGTGGTCACCCTGCCGGCCGGTAGGGTCCGGCCGGGCGCAGGCGGCGCTCGGCCCACAGTGCGGCCTGCGTGCGGTCGGCCGCACCGATGCGCTGCAGGATGCGGGTGACGTGCGTCTTCACCGTGGCCTCGCTGATCCGCAGCCGCCGGGCGATCACCTTGTTCGGCAGCCCCTGGCGGACCAGCTCCAGCACCTCCTTCTCCCGGTCGGTGAGCAGCTCGCCCTGGCCGCGGTCGCGCAGGTCGGCGAGCACGGCGGTGGCCACCATCGGGTCGACGGGCGCTCCGCCGGCGGCGATGCACCGCACCGCGTCCAGGATCGACTCGCCGTCCTGGTACTTGAGCAGGTAGCCGTCGGCGCCGGCGACCAGGGCGGGCACCACCAGGTCGGGCTCACCGAAGGAGGTCAGCACCAGGACCGGGGTGGTGTGGCCGCGCTCGCGCAGCACGCGGATCACCGTGACGCCGTCCCGGCCCGGCATGGACAGGTCCAGCAGCAGCACGTCGGGGTCCAGCTGCTCGACCATCTCCAGGGCGGTGTCGCCGTCCCCGACCGCGCCGACGCACTCCAGGCCGTCGGCGGCGGCCAGCAGGCTGGCGATGCCCCGCCGGACGACGGCGTGGTCGTCGACCACCAGCACGCGGATCACCGCCCGGCCCCCGCCGTCGCGGGCGCGATGGTGGCCAGCGGCACGGTCGCGACCAGCCGCGTCCCCCTGCCCGGTGCGCTGGTCAGCGTCAGCGAGCCGCCGGCGTCCACCAGCAGCTCACCCAGCGCCCGCAGCCCGATGTGGCCGGCTGCGCGCCGTTCGGCCAGCCGGCTGTCGTCAAAGCCCTGTCCGTCGTCCTCGATCTGCATCGTGGCGACCCCCCGATCCTGTGTGACGGCGACCTCCACCGAGGTCGCCCGGCTGTGTGTGGCGACGTTGCGCAGCGCCTCCTGGGCGCAGCGGTAGAGCAGTGCGGCCGTCGGCCCGGGCAGGTCCCGGGCGTCGTCGGCGCGCACGGTGACCCGGATGCCGGAGCGGCCCAGCTCGGCGGCGAGCACCCGCAGCGCCGGCAGCAGCCCGCCGCGGAAGCCGCCGCGGGCCGGGATGAGCGCCACGAGCAGGGCCCGGAGGTCCTCGACCGTCTGCCGCACCCCCTGGGCGGTCCGCTCCAGCAGCTCGGCGTCCTCCGCGTTGCGGGGGGCTCCGCGCATCTGCGCGGCGTCGATCTCGAAGGCGAGGGCGCTGAGGTCCTGCACGACGTGGTCGTGCACGTCGCCGGCGATCCGCCGGCGCTCGGCGTCCGAGGCGTCCACGGCCGCCTGGAGCAGGGCATCCTCGGCCTGTCGCGAACGCTTGAGCCGGGAGGCCAGCCGCCAGGCCAGCGGCACCTGGAGGACCTGCAGCAGTGCCAGGGCACCCAGCGCGGCGGGGGCGAAGCGGCGCCACGTGAGCTCGGCGAGGTCGGCCACCTCGGAGTAGCTCTCGTGGAACTCGATGAGCAGGGGGTCGCCGTGGACGTCGTCCACGCCCACCCACGCCACCAGCACCCGGCCGCTGCTGCCGCCCATCAACACGTAGGGGTCCTGCGGCTCGGCCGCCAGCGAGGCGACCGTGCCGGTCCGCAGGGCGCGCTGCGCGCTGTCCGGCAGCGGGGCGGACCGGCCCACCACGCTCCGGTCGTCGGCCCAGAGGACCCGCCCGTCACCCGAGCGCACCCGGACGGCGACCACCGGGCCGGCGTCGACCAGCGCCTCGACGTGGGTGCGCAGGTCGTCGGCCGCCTCGGGGGGCTCGTCCGGTTGGGCGTCCAGGGCGGGGGTGAGCGTGGCGGCGGTGACGCGGGCGAGGTTCTCGAACGCCCGCGTGCCCTGCTCGAGGCCGGCCCGGCGGGCGAGCACCCCGGTGAGCAGGGCGAGGGCCAGGGTCACCGCGAGGCCGGAACAGGTGAACCAGGCGACGGGCACGGCGACCGAGCTGCGCCGTCCCCGCCGGTGTCCTACCGTCCGCTGCCTCGCCCGGACCACGGCTAGCACCATAGGGAGGATCGGTTCCGTATCGGGGCTCTGAGCTCGCGGTATGTCGTCCACCGGGCCAGATCCTCCGGGCGCGCCCGGGGAGTCGCACGGACGGCGACGTCTCCGCCACCGTGCGACACGCCGATCGTGACGCGCCGGGAACCACGACTGTCCCGGCGACGACCACAGCACCGTGACCTCCCGCTCCCCGGCCGTGCGCCGGGCTGCCGCCACCGTGCTCATGGGCGCCGTCCTGCTCGCCGCCGGCACCGGGACGGCGGCCGCCCACGTCCACGTCGACGCCCCGGGGGCCGTGGCCGGCACCGGGCCGGTGACCCTCGGGTTCTCCGCGGCGTCCGAGGCCGCTGCCGGCATCACCGCGATGCGCACCCAGCTGCCCGCGGGCATCTCCCCGGCGGACGTGTCGCTGGCCTCCGGGCCGGCCGGCTGGTCGCTCACCCCGACCCCCGGGGGCTTCGAGGTCGGCGGGCCCGCGCTGCCCTCCGGGCAGGACGCCGAGTACGCGGTGACCGTCGCGACCCTGCCCGCCGGGGTGACCGAGCTGGCCTTCCCGACGGTGCAGGTCTACGCCGACGGCACCGAGGACGCCTGGATCGAGCCGGAGGTCCCCGGCGGGCCGGAGCCGGAGCTGCCGGCGCCGGTCCTCGCCGTCGCCCCGGGCACGGCGGCTCCGACGACCCCCGCACCCGCCACCACGCCGGCGCCGCCGACCGAGGCCGAGCCCGCGCCGCCCACCGCGACGACGCCCGGGCCGGTCGCCGCGGCCGGCGAGGGGACCGGCGGTGCCTGGCTCGGGGCTGCCGCGGCGGTCGCCGGGCTGGCCGCCGTGGCCGCCGGCTTCTGGTCCCGCCGCTCCCGCGCGGGGCGGTGATCACCCCCGCCTAGACTCGGTGGACGTGTCCCGCAGCCCCCTCATCGCGCCCAGCCTCCTCTCGGCGGACTTCGCCCGGCTGGCCGAGGAGTCCCAGCGGGTCGCCGACGCCGACTGGCTGCACTTCGACGTCATGGACGCGCACTTCGTGCCGAACCTGACCTTCGGCCTGCCGGTGATGCAGGCGGTGCAGGCGGTCAGCCCCGTGCCGCTGGACTGCCACCTGATGATCGAGGACCCGGAGCGCTGGGCGCCGGGCTACGCCGAGGCCGGCGCGCGCAACGTCACCGTGCACGCCGAGGCCTGCACCGGCGACCCGCGCGCCGTGGCCCGCGACCTGCGCGCCGCCGGGTCGATGGCCGGCCTGGCGCTCAAGCCCGGCACCCCGCTGGAGGACTACCTCGACGTCCTCCCG
>DASQNB010000283.1:0-8390 GCA_035645175.1 Geodermatophilus sp. | reverse complement strand
GCGGTGCGCTACGACCGGTCCGGCGACCAGCACTACGACGTCGCCAGTGCGCTGATCAAGTCCATCCGTGGCAGCGACGTCGACGCCGCACTGCACTACCTGGCGCGGATGGTGGAGGCCGGGGAGGACCCGCGGTTCATCGCCCGCCGGCTGGTCATCTCCGCCAGCGAGGACATCGGCATGGCCGACCCGACGGCGCTGCTCACCGCGGTCGCCGCCGCCGACGCGGTCGCCTTCATCGGCATGCCCGAGGGGCACTTCCCGCTCGCCCAGGCCGTCGTCCACCTGGCCACGGCGCCGAAGTCCGACGCGGTCACCGTGGGCATGAGCGAGTCGGTCGCCGACGTCCGCGCGGGGCTGGCCGGGCCGGTGCCCCCGGGGCTGCGCGACGCGCACTACGCCGGCGCCAAGGAGCTCGGCCACGGCGGGAGCTACGTGTACCCGCACGCCCACCCCGACGGCGTGGTGCCGCAGCAGTACCCGCCGGACGCCCTGGTCGGGCGGGACTACTACCGGCCCACGGGTCGCGGCGCCGAGGCGCCGATCGCGGCGCGGCTGGCCAAGCTGCGGGCGATCGTCAGGCGACAGCCCCGGGAGCATCGCAGCGAGGAACGAGCGAGGAGCGGACCGGGGCGCGGAGCCTGACCGGAGGCATCGTCAGGCGACAGCCGCGGGAGCATCGCAGCGAGGAACGAGCGAGGAGCGGACCGAGGCGCGGGGTCTGACCGAGGGCATCGTCCGGCGCGGTCGCTGAGCGCCCGGCGGGGCACGGACGGGCATCGGGGCCCCCGACTACTGTGACCACGCCGGGCCGACGCCCGCCGGCGGCGACCGGCGGGGCGGACCCGGACGCCGGAGCAACCACGTAGTCGAGAAGCACGGCCGGGAAGAAGCACGGCCGAGGAACCAGGAGGACCGGGTGTCCGCAGGAGAGTGGGCCGGACTGATCGCAGCGCTGGCGCTGGTGCTGCTGGTGGTGCTGGTCGCCGTCCCGATCCTCAAGCTGGGTCGCACGCTGGACGAGGCGACGCTGACCATCCGCCAGGCCCGGGAGCAGAGCGGCCCGATCCTCAGCCAGGCGTCGACGACGGTCGCCCACGTCAACAGCAACCTGGAGCGGGTCGACGACATCACCGGCAACGCCGCCAACGTCTCGAGCAACGTCGCCGCCCTGACCAGCGTCGTGGCCGCCACCATCGGCAGCCCGCTGATCAAGGTGGCCGCGTTCAGCTACGGCGTCCGCAGCGCCGCCCGCAAGAAGCGGGAGGGCCAGGCCATCGCCGACGCCGCCGCCCGTGACCGGGCCGAGCGTCGCTCCCGTCGTGGCGCGCGGCGGGCCGCCTGATGCGCCGGCTGTTCTGGCTGGCCATGGGCATCACCATCGGCGCCCTCGTGGTCCGCAAGCTGTCGCGCGCGGCGGAGCGGATGACGCCGGCCGGCATCGGCGGCTCGATCGCCGAGGGTCTGCGCGACCTGGCCGACGCCATCGGTGACTTCGGTGCCGACGTGCGCGCTGCCATGGCCGAGCGGGAGGTGGAGCTGCGGGCCGGCACCGGCCTGGACGCCCCGCTGCCCGAGGCCGGCCAGGCCCAGCTGCCCGGCCAGGTCCCGCTGCCCGGCCGGCACAGCGCCACCGGCCGCTGAGCCCCCGCGGGGGACGCCGCCACACCCAGAGAACCGAGCCTCCCCGACCCGAGTAGGACATGCAGACCGCCGAGATCCGCCGCCGCTTCCTGGAGCACTTCGCCACCCGCGGGCACACCGTCGTCCCCAGTGCCTCGCTGGTCTCCCCGGACCCGTCCCTGCTGTTCACCGTCGCCGGCATGGTGCCGTTCATCCCGTACCTGACCGGCCGCGAGCCGGCGCCCTACCCGCGGGCCACCAGCGTGCAGAAGTGCGTGCGCACCCTCGACATCGAGGAGGTGGGCAAGACCACCCGCCACGGCACGTTCTTCCAGATGAACGGCAACTTCTCCTTCGGCGACTACTTCAAGGAGGGGGCGATCCAGCACGCCTGGGAGCTGATCACCGGCTCGGTGGACGACGGCGGGCTGGGCTTCGACCCGGGGACCATCTGGGTCACCGTGTACCTGGACGACGACGAGGCCGTCGAGGCGTGGAAGCGGATCGCAGGCCTGCCCGACGAGCGCATCCAGCGCCGCGGTCTCAAGGACAACTACTGGCACACCGGCCAGCCCGGCCCGGGCGGCCCGTGCAGCGAGATCTACGTCGACCGCGGCCCCGAGCACGGCGCCGACGGCGGCCCGGTCGTCGACGAGGACCGGTTCCTGGAGATCTGGAACCTCGTCTTCATGCAGCACCAGATCGAGGACGTGCGGAGCAAGGAGGAGTTCCGCATCGTCGGCGACCTGCCGAAGAAGAACATCGACACCGGCATGGGCCTGGAGCGGGTGGCCTACCTGCTGCAGGGCGTCGACAACCTCTACGAGATCGACGAGGTCTCCCCGGTGCTGCGCCGCGCCGCCGAGCTGGCCGGGGTCACCTACGGCGCGGGTGGGCGGGAAGGCCACGACGCCGACGTCCGGCTGCGGGTGGTCGCCGACCACGTGCGCAGCGGGCTGATGCTCATCGGCGACGGCGTCACGCCCGGCAACGAGGGCCGTGGCTACATCCTGCGCCGGCTGCTGCGCCGCGCGGTCCGCTCGATGAAGCTGCTCGGCGTCGACGAGGCCACCCTGCCCGAGTTGCTGCCGGTGTCCAGGGACGCGATGAAGGCCAGCTACCCGGAGCTGGAGACCGACTTCGCCCGCATCTCCGGCGTCGCCTACGCCGAGGAGGAGGCGTTCCGCCGCACCCTCACCTCGGGGACGGCGCTGTTCGAGAGCGCGGTGCGCGAGGCCCGGGCCGCGGGGACGCCGTCCCTCTCCGGCGAGCAGGCGTTCTCGCTGCACGACACGTACGGCTTCCCGATCGACGTCACCCTCGAGATGGCCGCCGAGCAGGGCGTGCGCGTCGACGAGGAGGGCTTTCGCGCGCTCATGCAGCAGCAGCGCGACCGGGCCCGCGCCGACGCCCGCGCCAAGAAGACCGGCTCGGTCGACGTCCTGGCCTACCGCCGGCTGCTGGCCGAGCACGGCCCCACCGACTGGCGGGCCTACGACACGCTGCGCACCGACTCCCGCGTGCTGGGCGTGGTCTCCGAGCTGGCGGACGACGCCGCCGAGACGGTCGCGGGTCCCGGTGAGGTCACCCGCGTGGTCCTGGACCGCACGCCGTTCTACGCCGAGTCCGGCGGCCAGGTCGCCGACGCAGGCAGCCTGACCTGGGACGGCGGCCGCGCCGAGGTGCTCGACGTGCAGCGCCCGGTCAAGGGCCTGGTCGCCCACCAGGTGCGGGTGCTCGACGGCGAGCTGCGCGAGGGCGCCGAGCTCACTGCCGAGGTCGACCGCGAGTGGCGGCTGTCGGCCTGCCAGGCGCACTCGGGCACCCACGTGGTGCACGCCGCGCTGCGCCAGGTGCTCGGCCCGCAGGCGCTGCAGTCGGGCTCCTACAACCGGCCCGGCTACCTGCGGCTGGACTTCGCCTGGCAGGGCGCGCTGTCGGCGCAGCAGCGGCACGACATCGAGGACGTCGCCAACGCCGCCGTCCGCGCCGACCACCGGGTCAGCGCCACCTACATGACGCTGCCCGAGGCGCAGGCCATCGGCGCGCTGGCGCTGTTCGGCGAGACCTACGGCGAGCAGGTCCGTGTCGTGGAGATCGGCGGCCCGTGGTCCCGGGAGCTGTGCGGTGGCACCCACGTGCAGGGCAGCGCGCAGATCGGCACGCTGGCGCTGACCGGCGAGTCCTCGGTCGGCTCGGGCTCGCGCCGGGTGGAGGCCGTCGTCGGCCTGGAGGGCTTCCGGTACCTCGCCCGCGAGCGCGACCTGGTGCGCCAGCTCGGTGAACTGCTCAAGACGCCCACCGACGGCGTCGTCGAGCGGGTCAGCGCCATGCTGGCCAGGCTGCGCGACGTCGACAAGGAGCTGGCCGAGCTGCGCGGCCAGCAGACCCTGGCCGCGGCCGGGGAGCTGGCCGCCGGCGCCCGCGACGTCGGCGGGGTCGCCGTGGTCACCGGCGCGCCGGGCGGACTCGGCGGTGGGGACCTGCGCACACTGGCCCTCGACGTCCGGGGTCGGCTGCCCGCCGACCGTCCGGCCGTGGTCTTGCTCGCGTCCGAGTCCGGGGGCAAGGTGGCTCTGGTGGCGGCGCTCAACTCGGCCGCCCAGGAGCGCGGGCTGTCGGCCAGCGACGTGCTGCGCGCGGCAGCCGCCCCGGTCGGCGGACGTGGCGGGGGCAAGCCAGACGTGGCCCAGGGGGGCGGTACCGACCCCGCGGGCATCCCAGCGGCCCTGCAGGCCGGCGAACAGGCGGTCGCGACCGCCGCAGGGAGGTGAGCGGAGTGCCGAACCAGCACCCCGACCAGACCGGTCCGGCGGGCGAGCGCCCCATGCAGGGGCGCCCGGCTGTCCCGCCGGCGCGGCCGCGCGCCACGCCGCAGGAGCCGGTGTACCACCGGACCGAGCAGATCGACCTGCGCGGCGCCTTCCCCCCGGTGCGGCACGAGACCGCCGCGATCGACCTCTCCGGCGGTCTGGCCGGCGGGCTGCCGATCCCGCCGCGGCGGACGCGACAGGGCCGCCGGCTGGGCATCGACGTCGGCAGCGTGCGCGTCGGCGTGGCGCTGTCCGACCCCACCGGCACGCTCGCCAGCCCCCTGGAGACGGTGCGGCGGGCCCGCGACGAGTCCGACCTGGACCGCATCGCCGCCCTCGTGGCCGAACACGAGGTGACAGAGGTGATCGTGGGAGAGCCGAGGCACCTCTCGGGTGCGTCGGGTGCGTCGGCGAAGGAGGCCCGTGCCTACTCTCGGGCACTCGCCGGGCGCATCGGCTCGGTGCCCGTGCACCTCGTCGACGAGAGGCTCTCCACCGTGAGCGCAGCCAGCTCCCTCCGGGCGAACGGCCTGGACAGCCGTCAGCAGCGTGGGGTGATCGACCAGGCCGCGGCGGTGGTCATCCTCCAGGCCTATCTGGACGCTCAGCGGGAGCGCTCGTGAGTTCCCCGACCCCGCCGGGCCGGCGGGGTCGGCACGCCTCGCCGGACTCCCCGAGCGGCGTGCACGCGTCCGCCTGGCTGGCCTCGATGCCCAACCGGCCGCCGGACGACGACGAGGGCTGGATGCCCGCTCCCGCCCCGCGCCGCCGCCGCGCCGACGACGGCACCGCCCCGCTGCCCGGCCCCGTCGCGGACGCCGGAGCTCCGTGGGCCGAGCGCCCGCCGCACCCCTCCGAGCCGCTGCCCGACCTGCCGCCGCCCCCTGCGGGCGCCTGGTCGCGGCTGTCCCGTCGCACGGACGACGGCTACGACGACCATGACGACGCCACGGTCGGGGTGGGCGCCGTCCCCGCCGTCCCCGGCGCGGACACCGACGACCCCCCGGCGCACACCGCCGACCCGCACGGCTGGGACGACGCCGACTCCACCGGCGGCCTGGAGGTGCTCGGCGCCTCCGGCTCCGAGGACGTCGGCCGCCGGCGCCGCGGCCGGCGTGCCCGCGCGCAGCACGACAACCTCCACGACGACGACCACGGCTCCGGCGACGGGTCCGACGACCCGCCCGGCGGCAGCCACGGCTCCGGCCGGCCGCGCCGCCGGCGCAGCCCGCTGGCCGTCGTCCTCTCACTGCTGGTCCTGGCCGCCCTCGTGGGCGGCATCATCGTCGGCGGCCGGGCGCTGATCGGCCTGGTCAACCCGGCCAGCGAGGACTACGCGGGCCAGGGCAGCGGCGCCGTCGAGGTGCGGGTGAACTCCGGCGACACGCTCAGCGACATCGCGCGCACCCTCGTCGCCGAGGACGTCATCGCCTCCGCCGGCCCGTTCGTCGACGCCGCCGAGACCGAACCCGCCGCCACCGGCATCCAGCCCGGCGTCTACTCGCTGCGCTCGCAGATGAGCGGCGCGGCCGCCCTCGACCTGCTGCTGGACCCCGCGGCCCGGCAGGTCACGCGGGTCACCGTGCGGGAGGGGCTCACCGTGGCCGCCACCCTGCAGCTGCTGTCCGAGGAGACCGGCACGCCGCTGGCCGACCTCGAGGCGGTCGCGGCCGACCCCGTCGCGCTCGGGCTGCCGGCCTACGCCGGCGGCATGCTCGAGGGCTTCCTGTTCCCGGCCACGTACGAGTTCGAGCCCGGCGACACCCCCGCCGACATGCTCAGCGGCATGGTGACGCGGACCGATCAGGCGCTGGACGCCCTGCAGGTGCCCGAGGCCGACCGCCTGACCGTGCTCACCAAGGCCAGCATCGTGCAGGCCGAGGCCGCCTCGCCCGAGGACATGGCCAGGGTGGCCCGCGTCCTGGAGAACCGGCTGGCCGACGGCATGCCGCTGCAGCTGGACACCACGGTGAACTACGCCAACGGCAAGTCCGGGATCACCACCACGCCGGAGGACCGCGCCAACCCCTCGCCGTACAACACCTACCTGTACACCGGGCTGCCGCCGGGCGCGATCGGCAACCCGGGCGAGCAGGCCATCGAGGCGGTGCTCGCGCCGGCCGAGGGCGACTGGCGGTTCTTCGTCGTCGTCGACCCGGACACCGGCGAGACCCGCTTCGCGCGCACCGCCGAGGAGCACCAGCAGAACGTGCTGCTGTTCCAGCAGTGGCTGCGCGAGCAGCCGGGCGGGTGAGGGCGGCCGTCCTCGGCCGGCCGGTGGGGCACTCGCTGTCCCCGCTGCTGCACCGGGCCGCCTACGCGGCCCTGGACCTCGCCGACTGGTCCTACGACGCCCTCGACATCGGCGCGGAGGACCTGCCGGTGCTGCTCGCCGGTCTCGGTGAGGAGTGGCGCGGTTTCTCGGTGACCATGCCGTGCAAGCAGGCTGCCGCGGACGTCGCCGACGTGGTGGAGCCGCTGCCGCGGCTGCTGCACGCGGCCAACACGCTGGTGCGCACCGACGCCGGCTGGCGGGCGGAGAACACCGACGTCCTGGGCGTCGGCACGGCCCTGCAGCAGGCCGGGGTCACCGGGGTCACCCGCGGCGCCATCGTCGGCGCCGGGGGGACGGCGGCGGCGGCGGCGGTCGCGCTGGCGTCGCTCGGCGCCGAGCACGTCGACGTCGTCGTCCGCGAGCCGGCCCGCGCCGGGGACCTGCTGCGGGTGCTCGGCACCCTCGGCGTCCCCACGACGGTGGTGTCGCTCGCCTCGGCCGTCGTCGACGCCGAGGTCGTGGTGAGCACCGTGCCCGTCGGCGGCCAGCCGGCCGCCGCGCGGCTGCCCTGGACGGCCGACCAGACCGTGCTCGACGTCCTCTACGACCCGTGGCCGACGCCGCTGGCCACCGCCGTCTCGGCAGCCGGCGGCACCGTCGTCGGCGGCCTCGAGGTGCTCTTCTGGCAGGCCACCGCGCAGGTGGAGCTGATGACCGGCCGGCCGGCGCCGCTGGTCGCCATGCGCGGCGCGCTCGACGCCGCCGTCGGTCCCCGCTGACCGGCGTGCCCCCAGCAGGCCTCCCCGTCGGCCTCGTCGCCGCCCTCGCCCTGACGAGCGCCCTCGTGCTGGGACCCTGGCTGGCCCGGGTGTCGGTCCGGCTGGCCCGGCGGGACGACGCGGCGCACGCCGGCCCCCTGCGCACCGTGCTCACCGCCGTCCTGGTGGCGGTTGCCATCGCCGGCGCGCTGCTGGTCGGGGGCCTGCGCCCGGGCACCGTCGCGCTGGCCTGGGCAGGGGTGGCCGGGGTGGTGCTGGGCGCGGTCGACCTCGCCGTCCACCGGCTGCCCGACCGGGTGACGATCCCGGCGTACGCGGCGGTGGCCACGGCGCTGCTGGTCGACGCCGTCGCGCTCGGCACCTGGCCGGCACTGCTGCGCGCCGTCCTGGCCGGTGCGGCCGCCTTCGGCGGAGCCGCGTCCGCCGCCGTGCTCTCCCCGCGGGGGCTCGGCTTCGGCGACGTGAAGCTGCTCGGCCTGCTCGGCCTGGTGCTGGGCTGGGTCGGCTGGGGTGCGCTGCTGGCCGGGGTGTTCCTCGGCCTGTTCACCGGGGCCGCGGCGTCGCTGACGCTGATCGCCGCCGGGCGGGCCGGCTGGCGCACCGCGCTGCCGTTCGGGCCGCCCCTGCTCGTGGGCGCGGTGCTGGCGCTGGCGCTGTCGGGTCCGGCCATCCCCACCTGAGCGGGGCGGCCCCCTTCCCCGGCCCTCCTGCAGGGCCCCGCCGTGAGCTTGCGAACGGTGGGGGGCAGGAGGGTCCTTCTACAATCGCGGTCATGTTGCGCTGGCTGACCGCCGGTGAGTCGCACGGCCAGCAGCTCACCGCCATCCTCGAGGGCCTGCCCGCCGGCGTGCAGGTCACCACGCCCGACCTCGACGTCGACCTCGCCCGCCGGCGCCTCGG
>DASQNB010000282.1:0-5582 GCA_035645175.1 Geodermatophilus sp. | reverse complement strand
GTTGATCTCGTTGATCGTGGCCGGGAGGGTCGCGAACGGGCCGTCCATGACGGTGACCGACTCGCCGACCTCGAAGTCGACGACGGCGGTCGGGGCGGCTGCGGCGGCGGGGCTCGTCGTCTCCGCCGTCCGGGCCGCCTGCGGGCTGGCCGCGGGAACGAGCAGTCCGACGACCTCGTCGATGCTCAGCGGCGAGGGCCGGGAGGTGGCCCCGACGAAGCCGGTGACGCCCGGGGTGTTGCGCACCGCGCCCCAGGACTCGTCGTTGAGGTCCATGCGGACCAGCAGGTAGCCGGGCAGCTTCTTCCGGTTGACCTGGGTGCGCTTGCCGTTCTTGATCTCGGTGACCTCCTCGGTGGGCACCTCGATCTGGAAGATGTAGTCCTCCATGTCCAACGACTGGATGCGCGACTCCAGGTTGGTCTTCACCTTGTTCTCGTAGCCGGCGTAGGAGTGGATGACGTACCAGTCGCCGAACTGGCTGCGCAGCACCTTGCGCATCGCCTCGGCGGGGTCGGCCTCCTCGTCGTCCTCGGCCTGGTCGGCCGGCTCGCCGAGGTCGGAGGACTCCGCCGGGGCGGCCAACGGGTCGCTCGCCAGGCTGTCGGGCTCGCCGCTCTCCACGTCGGGCACCGCGTCGGCGACGCCGGTGAGGGCGTCCTGGTCTGCGGTGTCGACGGAGCCCTCGGCGGCCCCGGTCTCACCGGCGCCGGTCTCGACGTCCGCGGTGCCGCGCACGTCGAAGCGGGCGTCATCGAGGTCGATGGCCTCGACGTCGCTGTCGGTGTCGAAGGGCTCGCGGGGGTCGGTCACGGTGTCTCTTCCTCGTCGGCGTCGTGTGGATGGGGCGGGTGGGCTCAGCCGAAGACGGCGAGCACGCCCTGGGCGAAGAGGAGGTCCAGGCCGGCCACCAGGGCGACGATGAACGCCACGAAGACGATGACGACGGTCGTGTAGGTGATCAGCTCGCGCCGGCCCGGCCAGATGACCTTGCGCAGCTCGGCGACGACCTCGCGCAGGAAGCGCCGGAGGTTGCGCTTCTGCCGCGTCTCCGCGGCGCGGTCGCGCTCCGCGGCGGCGCGCGACCGGGTGGCACCACCCTCGGCGGGCCGTCCGGCGGGCCGGGAGGGCGTGCGCTCACGGGCCGCGCGGCGGCCACGGGTGGCCGACTCCTCGTCGTCCTCGTCGTCCCCGGCGGTGATGCGGCCGCCCCGGCGGGCGCCGGAGGGCCGGGAGGCCACGACCTTGTCCTCGTCGGTCTCGGCCTCGGCGGCGACCTCGGCCTCGGCGGCCTCGAGCTCGGCGGCGTCGGACACGCCGGGCGCCTCGCGGTCGAGCTGCTCGTCGGTCGGCTCGGCGTCGGAGGCGGCGCGGGGGTCGCCCTCGCGTGCCGGCTTCTCGTCGCTCACTGCGCCTCGCTCGCCTCGCTGGTGGTGGCCACCGTCCTTCGGCCGACGGTCGGTGGTCGTGCTGTCGTACGGGTCGTGCACGTCGCCGGCGCAGACACCGGCGGCACGGGCAGGGGTGACAGGACTTGAACCTGCAGCCTGCGGTTTTGGAGACCGCTGCTCTGCCAATTGAGCTACACCCCTGTGCCCTGTACCGGGCCCGGGACCGCGTGGCCCGCTCCGGTCGGCACCGTCCCCGAGGGGTTCCGGGGCACGCCGGTGGCGGGGTCAGTGGCCCCAGGACAGCCAGTGTACGGGACCGCCGAGGACGGCAGTGCACGCGCCGGGGGGCCGGCGTTCCGCGACGCCGGTGGGCGCCGACGAGTCCGGTCCGCCCGCGCCGTCCGCCCTCCGACACGGCACGGCTGCGGCGGCGGACGACGTGAGCGAACTGCGGGTGCACGACCTCGCGGTCTCGTCGGCAGCGTCCTCGACGGCTGGGACTGCGTGGAGTCCGCCGCCTCGCCGTCCGTGGCCCATGGGCGGCTGCGCCGGGGCACCCGTGTCGGGAACGGGAGCGACCGCGGACCTGGGACTCCGACATGATGGGACCATGACCGCCGTCTCCCCCTCGGAGTCCGCTGCGCCCTCCCCCGGGCCCTCGCCCGCCGACCGGCGCATCTCCCGCCGCATCGCCGCCATCGCCGAGTCGGCGACCCTCGCGGTGGACGCCAAGGCGAAGGCGCTCAAGGCCGCGGGCAAGCCGGTGATCGGCTTCGGCGCGGGCGAGCCGGACTTCCCGACGCCGGACTACATCGTCGAGGCCGCCGTCGCCGCCTGCTCCCAGCCGGCGATGCACCGCTACACCCCCGCGGGCGGGCTGCCGGCGCTCAAGGAGGCGATCGTCGCCAAGACCGCACGCGACTCGGGGCTGCAGGTCACCCCGGCCAACGTGCTGGTGACCAACGGCGGCAAGCAGGCCGTGTACGAGGCCTTCGCCACGATGCTCGACCCGGGCGACGAGGTGCTGCTGCCCGCGCCGTACTGGACCACGTACCCCGAGGCGATCGCCCTGGCCGGCGGCGTGCCGGTGCCGGTCGTGGCCGACGAGGAGAGCGGCTACCTGGTGTCGGTCGCCCAGCTCGAGGCCGCCCGGACGCCGCGCACCAAGGTGCTGCTGTTCTGCTCGCCGTCCAACCCGACCGGCGCGGTCTACCCGCCCGCACTGGTCGAGGAGATCGGCCGCTGGGCGCTGGAGAACGGGTTGTGGGTGCTCACCGACGAGATCTACGAGCACCTCACCTACGACGGGGCGACCGCGCCGTCGATGCCGGTCGTCGTCCCGGAGCTGGCCGAGCACTGCGTCGTCGTCAACGGGGTGGCCAAGACCTACGCCATGACCGGCTGGCGCGTCGGCTGGGTCGTCGGGCCGGCCGACGTGGTCAAGGCCGCGACCAACCTGCAGTCGCACGCCACCTCGAACGTGGCCAACGTGTCGCAGGCCGCCGCCGTCGCCGCGCTGCGCGGCGACCTGTCGGCCGCGGCGGCGATGCGGGACGCCTTCGACCGGCGCCGCCGCACGATCGTGTCGATGCTGCGCGAGATCCCCGGCGTGGCCTGTCCCGAGCCGCGCGGCGCCTTCTACGTCTACCCGTCGGTCAAGGCCCTGCTCGGCCGGGAGATCGCCGGGCGGACGGCGCAGGACAGCGTGCAGCTGGCCGAGATCATCCTGGAGGAGGCGGAGGTCGCCGTCGTCCCCGGCGAGGCCTTCGGGACGCCGGGCTACCTGCGCATGTCCTACGCCCTGGGGGACGACGACCTGGTGGAGGGCGTCAGCCGGATGCAGCGCCTGCTGGGCACCGCCGGCTGAGAAGGACCCCCTGCCCCCCACCGTGGAAGGACCCCGACCCCCTCGCCCCTCGCACGCTCGGGCGAGCCTCGGGCCGGGGCCGGCGGCGGGACCCTTCAGGGGGCCTCAGCGGGGCAGGTCCTCCTCGTCCAGCGCGCCGGCGTCGGTGAGGACGTCGGCTGCCGCGGGCAGGTCGGCCAGCGCCCGCGCGACGTCGTCGGGGGTGGCGATCGTCCAGGCGTTGGCGTCGACGTAGCAGCGCAGGGCGGCGTCGAAGGCCGCCGCGCCCGCGGTCTCGCGGGCGGTCAGGAGCGCGGCGCCGCCCTTGCGGTACACCCGGCCGAAGTAGCCCGCGGCGGTGTCGAACCCGTCCATCGCCGCGCCGACCTCGCCCGGCCTGGCCAGCGCCTCCGCCACCTCGCCGGCGTCCACGGGGGAGGCGACCGACTCGGCGTAGCTGGCGAACGCCTCGTCGAGCCACGGGTCGCGGAACTGCGAGTTCCCGACCATCCCGTAGAACCACATGTGCGCGACCTCGTGCAGCAGCACCAGCCGGTCGGCCCCGGCCAGCAGGATGGAACTCGGGTACTCGATGCCGCCGCCCTCGTCGGGCAGCAGGGGCACGGTGAGCGTCGCGTAGGGGAAGGGACCGAAGCGCCCCTCCAGCTCCTCGATCGCCTCCAGCGTCCACTCGGCGAGCTCGGGCGCCGACACCTCCGCGCCGGGCAGCACACCGGCGGTCACCTCGACGCCACCGGGGCTGGTGGCGGTCGTGGTGTCGAACTCCCCCACCGCGACGCTGACGTCGCGGGCGACCGGCTCGACCGACGTCCAGGTGCGCCGGCCGTCCACCGGTGGTGCGGGGTCGGCCTGGTCCCCGGTCATGAGGACGGTCAGCGCCTCGGGTGCGGAGACCCGGATGGTGGTGTCGGCGACGGGGCTGGTCGCGGTCTCGCCGGGGAGGTCGACGAAGGGGTCGCGGGCCCACCCGACGCCCGGTTCCCAGGCCAGCAGCGGCGCGCCGCTGGCCCACCAGGAGACGCCGGCTGCCGCACCCACCCGCTCGAAGCCGTCCTCGCCCAGCGTGAGGGTGAGGTCCAGCGCCACCTCGGTCGCCTCGCCGGCGGCCAGCTCGTCGGCCAGCCGGACGACGAACAGGCCACCGGGGTCCTCGGCACCCGCGTCCTCGTAGCCGCTGCCGACGACGTCGTCCCCGCGGACGGCGTCGACGACCAGCCGGTTGCCGGCCGCGGCGGGCCCGGGCCCGTTGGGGACCAGCCGGAACACCAGCTCGTCGGTGGGCAGGTCGGGGGTGAAGACGACGGTCTGGGTGCCGGTGACCGTGCGCCGGTCGTCGTCCAGCCGGAGGTCGAGGTCGACGACGGGGCGGTCGGGGTCGGGCTCGGCACGCGTCGCGCAGTCGCCGTCGGGCTGTGGCGGCGGTGCCGTCGTCGGCGACCGCTCGGCGGCGAGGGTGTCGACGAAGGAGGTGCCGCAGCCGGGGAGCAGCAGCACGGCGGCGGCGAGCGCGAGCCCGGTCCGCCGCGTGCTCACGCCAGCTGGACGGTGGCGCGGGCCAGCGACAGGACCTTCTCGCCGCCGCTGGTGACGGTCAGGTCGACCCGCGCGCGGCCGTCCTCGCCGAGCGCGCCGACCTTCCCGCGGACGGTCACCTGGGCACCCGTGTCGTCGTCGGGGACGACGACCGGCCGGCCGAACCGGACGTGGTACTCGACCAGCGCGGCCGGGTCGCCGGCCCAGGTGGAGACGGCGCGGGCGGCCAGCGCCATCGTGAGCATCCCGTGCGCGATCACGCCGGGCAGGCCGACCTCGGTCGCCACCCGCTCGTTCCAGTGGATGGGGTTGAAGTCGCCCGAGGCGCCGGCGTAGCGGACCAGGTCGGCACGGGTGACGGGATAGGTCTGCTCGGGCAGCTCGGTGCCGACGGCGACGTCGGCCGCGCGGACCGTCGCGGTCATGCCGTCCCCCGGGCCACGAGCATCGAGGTGGCCGAGCAGACCGGTTCGCCGTCCTCGGTGGCGACGTCCACCCGCGTGGTGAGCAGGTCGTTGCCGCCGACGCTGCGCACGGCCTCGATGGTCGGGGTGGCGACGAGCCGGTCACCGGCGCGGATGGGCCGGTGGTGGGTGAACCGCTGCTCGCCGTGGACGACGCGGCTGTAGTCCAGGGCGACGTCGGGGTCCTGTACGACGACGCCGGCCGCCGACAGCGTCAGGGCGATGGCGAAGGTGGGCGGGGCGATGACGTCGGGGTGGCCGGCCGCGCGGGCGACGTCGGCGTCCCGGTGCACCGGGTCGGCCGCACCGATCGCCTCGGCGAACTCG
>DASQNB010000281.1:0-8932 GCA_035645175.1 Geodermatophilus sp. | reverse complement strand
CGCAGCTCGTCGAGGACGGCGCCCTGCAGCCGGGCCAGGGCATAGGTGGCGAAGGAGGCCCCCGCCGACGGGTCGAACCGCCGTGCCACCTCGACCAGTGCCACCCGCGCGCAGGACAGCAGGTCCTCGCGGCTGACGTGCGACGGCAGCGAGATGCGCGAGGCCACCGCGTTGACCGCGAACGCGGCCAGCGGCAGGTGCTCGGTCACCAGGGCGTCGACGTCCCGCTGTCCGGTGTCCCGGGAAGTGCCCCGGAGCGCAGCCGGCCGGACGGGGACGCCGGCCGTTGCAACGCCGAGGCGGGGCGGGGTGGAGGCAGAGGACCGCAGGGTCGCCAGGGCACGCGATGGGCTCACGTCCCCCTTCTCGGCAGGCCCGGGCGCCGTCGGCACCCTCTGGTCGGCACGACCTGCCCTGTACTTGAACACCTCGGCTCAAGGCACCCCGGGGGTTGCCGAAGCTCCTGCTGAGAACCCGCCGGCAGCACCGATGCCTGCTGCGGGGAGTACGGAAGGGCGGTGGGGCGTGGACTACCAGCACCTGTCGACGTTGCTGTGGCGGGAGCAGGAGCTGCTGGACCTGCTGCTGTTCAAGGCGGAGGAGAAGCAGTACCTGATCGTCACGGGCAAGAGCCGCTGGCTGGCCCGGATCGCGCACGAGATCGAGGTCGTGCTCGACCAGCTGCGCACCCTCGAGGTGGAGCGCGCGGCGGCCACCGAGGTGCTCGCCGAGCGGCTCGGCGTGGGCGTCAACCCCTCGCTGCGCACGCTCGCCGACGCCGCGCCGGCGCCGTGGAACGACCTGTATGCCAAGCACCACGAGACGCTGCTGGTGCTCGTGACCGAGCTGCGCGGTCTCTCCGATGCCAACCGCCAGCTGATCGAGGGGGGGCTGACCGCCATCGGCGACGCGCTGCTGTCGGTGCGGACGCCCTCGGCCGGCACCTACGGGGCCACCGGGCGCAGCGAGGGGCGCGCGCACCGCGCGGTCACCCTGGACGGTGCTCTGTGACCGAGCTCGCGAGGTCACAGCGAAGGGCCAGCGTGCTGCGAACGCGGTCGACGAGCGCCAGCGAGGAGGACGAGTGAGTAGCACGTTCGGCGGGCTGAACACGGCGCGGACGGCGCTGTGGGCCTCGCAGCGCGGTCTGGACGTCACCGGCCAGAACATCGCCAACGTCAACACCGACGGCTACTCGCGCCAGCGGGTCGAGCTGCGCGCCATGGGCGGCACGGCCGTTCCGGCGATCCACTCGGTGAGCAGCCCGGTCGGCAACGGCGTCGACGCCGACCAGGTGATCCGCATCCGCGACGTGTTCCTGGAGCGGCGCGGGCAGGTCGAGAGCGCGAAGGCGGCCGAGCTCACCGTCGGCGACGAGGCGCTGGCCCAGGTCGAGGCGGCGTTCCGCGAGCCCGGGGAGACCGGCATCCAGAACATGCTGGCCAAGGTCTGGACCGGCTTCAGCGCGGTCGCCAACGCCACCGACCCGCAGGACCCGGCCGCGCGTCGGCAGGTGCTCGAGCGGCTGGACATCCTCGCCAACGGCATGCAGACCACCCGGGCGACCCTCGACCAGCAGTGGCTGCAGACGCGGGACAACCTGGAGGCGCTCGCCGCCGAGGTGAACTCGACCGCGTCGTCCATCGCCGACCTCAACACCCAGATCCGGCAGGCGACCCGGTCGGGGCTGCCCACCAACGAGCTCTCCGACCGCCGGGACCTGCTGGTCGGGCAGCTCGCCCAGCGGGTGGGCGCCACGTCGGTGGCCGCCGAGGACGGGATGGTCGACGTCATCGTCGCCGGGACCACGCTCGTGGCGAGCGGCTCCGCGCTGGGGGTGCGCGTCGCCGGCGCCGACAGCCCCGACGACCTGGGCGCGGGGGACGACCCCCGCCTGGTCACGGTCCCGGGCGGGACGTCGCTCGCGGTCGGCGGCACCGCCGGTGGTCAGCTCTCCGTGCTGACGTCGACCGTCCCGCGCTACCGCGACAGCCTCGACCAGCTGGCCCGCGACCTGGTGACGAAGCTGAACGCCGTGCAGGCGCAGGGCTATGACTCCTCCGGTGCGAAGGGGGACCTCCAGCCGCTGCTGGACGACGGCTCGGGGACCGTCCCGGTCGACCCGGCCACGGTCACCGCCGGGAACATCCGGCTCCGCGTCACCACACCGGAGCTGCTCGCCGTCGCCCGGACGTCGCCGGGCGACCTGGGGGCGGCGTCCGCGGACGGCCGCAACGCCGAGGCGTTCTTCGACCTGAGCCTCGAGGCGGGCGGTGTGGACGCCACCTACCGGGCGCTCGTCGTCGGCCTCGGCGTGGAGGCCTCCGTCGCCTCGCGCGACCTGGAGGTGCAGACGGTGATCGCGACCCAGGTGGACTCCGCCCGGCAGTCGGTGTCCGGCGTCAACCTCGACGAGGAGATGACCAACATGCTGTCCTTCCAGCACGCCTACAGCGCGGCCGCCCGCATGGTGACCGCGATCGACGAGGCGCTGGACACCCTGATCAGCCGCACCGGCCTCGTGGGGCGGTGACCTGATGCGGATCACCCACCGTGCCGTGACGCAGACCGCGCTGCTCGGCCTGAACAGCAACCTCTCGGCTGTGACGAAACTGCAGCAGCAGCTGACCTCCGGGAAGCTGATCAGCACGCCGTCGGACTCGCCGACCGGGACCAACAAGGCGCTGCAGATCCGGCAGGACCAGGCTGCCGTCGAGCAGTTCGCGCGGAACATCTCCGACGGGCAGAGCTGGCTCGACGCGACCGACACCGCGCTGACGACCGTCATCAACCAGGTTCACCGAGTCCGGGAGCTGACCGGGCGGGCGGCCAACGAGGGCACCATGTCGGCCGCCTCCCGCGAGGCGATCGCCGTCGAGGTCGACGCGCTGCGGGACAGCCTGCTCGGTGTGGCCAACTCGACGATCAACGGCCGCCCGCTCTTCGGCGGCGTCACCACGGGCTCCGTCGCCTACGACAGGGACAGCGGCGACTACGTCGGGGCTCCCCCCACGGCGGGCGGCGCGGACCTGGGTATCACGCGGCGGGTGTCGAACGCCGACCAGGTCCGCATCGACATCACCGGCGTCGAGGCCTTCGGCCCGCAGGGCGCCGACCTGTTCGACGTGGTCGGCGGCATCGCCGACCACGTCAGGAACGACTACTCGGCGCTGGCCGGCGACCTGGAGGCGCTCGACGTCGCCCTCGACCGGTTGCTCAGCGCGACGTCGTCGATCGGGGCGCGCTCGGCGCGGATGGAGAGCGCCGGCCAGGTCAACCTGGACATGCAGCTGACCCTGGCCTCGCAGCTCGTGGACGTCGAGGACATCGACCTGGCCCGGACGATCATGGACCTGAACCAGAGCGAGGTCGGGTACAAGGCGGCGCTGCAGGCCACCGCCCAGGTCATCCAGCCCACGCTCGTGGACTTCCTGCGATGACGCTCTCGGCGGTCGCGACGCTGCCCCTGCTGGCGATGACCGAGGCGCTGCCGGGCTTCCCCGGCCACCGGGACTACGTGCTGGTCACCGCGGACGGCGACGGGCGGCTGTTCTGGCTGCAGTCGATGGCGCCGGACGGTCCGCGGTTCCTCGCGGTCGACCCGGGCGCGTACTTCCCGGACTACGCGCCGCCGCTGCCTGCCGCGGTCTGCGCCGACCTGGGGCTCGACGACCCCACGCAGGCGCGGCTGTACTGCCTGGTGACGGTGCCGGCCGAGGGTCCGGCCGCGGCCACGGCCAACCTGCGGGCCCCGCTGGTGGTCAACCCGGCCAACTGGCGGTCCACGCAGGTCGTGCTCCTCGACGGGGGCCATCCCATCCGACGTCCCCTGCGCCGATAACTCCCAGGGGCGGCGTCGCGCCGCCCCGTCCGGCCCGCCCCGCGGGCCCGGCACCACGCCACGGACGGCCACACCACACCCACGGAGGGGTTCACGTGCTCACTCTCACCCGCAGCGTCGGCGAGACGATCCGCATCGGCGACGACATCGAGGTCCACGTCGTCGAGGTCCGCGGCGGCACCGTCCGGCTCGGTTTCACGGCCCCGCGGGAGGTGACCATCCACCGCGAGGAGGTCTACCGGCAGATCGCCGAGGCCAACCTGCTCGCGGCGCAGGTCACCGCCGACACGCTCGGCGCGCTCGCCGCCTTCGCCCCCGCGTCGACCGGCGCCCCCGAGCCGGAGGCCGCCCCCGAGCCGCGGTCGGACGGTGAGCCGGCGTCGCCGGCGGCACTCGCCGTCCCGGCCGGTCACGCGCAGGCCACGCGGGGCTCTGCCGGCTGACCGAACTGGCCGGGGCGGGACCCCGGCTGTTGTGGACTCCTGCCTATCACGGCACGGCCGCGCTCCAGCCGGTGATCGACACAGGCAAGACCTGCCGAAGAGACGCCCTGACATTGCGTATGGCACAGCGAGAGTTGTTGCGGTCGTCCGGTCCGTGATGCGCGAGAGTTGCCCCAAGCACGTCACAGGGGGCGATCAGAATGCAACACAGCGCAATCACCGAGTCCGGCGACCAGGTCGCCACGGTCGTCGGCTCCGCCGCGGAGTCCGACACCGTCGTCGTGCACGTGCAGCTGCGGCCGCGCCGCGGGTCGACCCGGCGGTGCCTCGCGGCGCTGGCCGAGCTGGCCGGTGCGCACCCGACGGTGTCCTTCACGCTCACCGGCCTGAGCAAGGACGACCGGGTGGTGCGGGTGACCGTCGGGGTCGAGCTCGGCCCGCGGGCCGCCGTCGCCCGCTTCTCGCCGCAGGCGCAGGCCGCCTACGCGTTCGTCAGCTCCGTCTTCACGACGCTGTACGACCACATGCCGGTCTACACCGTGGAGCCGGGCGAGGCCGAGCGCGCCGCGGCCGCCGACCTCGTGGCCCGTCTCGCGTCCGGTCCGGTGGACGGCGTCGTCGTCCCGGCGCCCCGTCAGCCCGCTGCGGCCGAGCAGGTCACGGTCTGAAAGAGGACCCCGTCCTCCCCACCCCTCGTAGGCCCGGAGAGGGCCGCCGTCTTCCCCACAGCGCCGAGGAGTCCCGGTGAAGAACCGTCCTGCCACCCCCGATGACGCCCCTGCCGTCGACCCGACTGCCGCCGCGCGCGGCCGCGCGCCGCTGGTCTTCGGCGGCATCCCCGAGGCCGAGGGCTGGGCCCTCGCGCCGATCACGCCGCGCGACCGGGTGCACTTCCGGACCGACCGCGAGCTGCCGCTCGAGGAGTTCCGCCGCGACCTGCCCGACGGCGTGACGGTCAGCTTCGACCAGGGCGAGGGCCTGTACCGCGTCGACGGTGCCTGTGGCACCGCGCAGGTGCTCGCCGAGTGGATCAAGGCCTGGTGCGCCGGGCGGGGGACGGCGACCGTCGGGCTCCGGGCGGAGACCGACGTTCGCCGCCGGGCGCCGCGCGACCTGCCGCCGGCCTTCCTCGACGAGCTGTGCCGGCACTACCTGCCGGTCAGCCTCAAGCGGCTGCAGCGGAACACGAGCACGCTGCGGCTGCACGTGCCCGACCCCGACGACCTCACCCAGCAGGTGAGCGAGTGGATCCTCAAGGCGGTCGGGCAGTTCGACGAGGGCAAGGGCGTCCCGTTCGGGGCGTTCCTGGCCACCCAGCTGTCCAAGTGGGTGCACGACCTGGGCCGCAACGCCCACGGCCGCACCGCCGCCGATACCGAGCACAAGCAGCAGAAGGCGATGGCGGCCTTCCTCGCCGAGAACCAGCGGCGGCCCAGCGAGAAGGAGCTGGCCGCCTACATGGGGCAGAGCGTGGCAACGCTGCGGCGCAACTCGCAGACGGTCGCGACGCTCAACGGGCTGCGCAACCTGCAGTCCCTGGACGGCGTCGGGCCGGACGCCACCGAGATCATGCTGCCGGACAGCCACGAGGCGCCGGACGAGATCATGGGCGAGGCGGAGCAGACGCTGCTGTCGCACGCGCTGACCGTCGCGTGCGCACCGGACCCGGACGCGCGGCCCGACCAGCGGGCCGGTCAGCCCAACGTGCTCGGCTGGGCGACCTGGTACCTGACCACCTGGGGTGGCCAGACGAAGACGCAGCTGTCGGCCGACCTGGGCACGTCCGTGCGCAACATGAACGTGCACGCCGACCGGGCCGAGCGGGCGCTCCGGCAGCGGCTCGCCGAGCTCGCGGACTGATCCCTCCGATCACCGGAAAACGGCGCCACCCGGGTCGATCGGTGCTCCGGCCTGCCGATATCCAGGTCGTGAGAGACCGCAGGGGAGCCCGCCGCAGCCGCCCTGCCGAGCTCGTCCCGGCCGCGGCGGGTGCGCGGTGAGCGCCCTCGCCCCGGGCGGCCCCGCGCCCGACGTCCTGGTCCCGCACTGGCTGACCGCGGCCGAGCGGGAGGAGCTGGCGACCGTCGTGCGACGTGCCCTGGAGGACACCGCGGTGCACCCGGTGGCCGCCGTCCACCTCGCCGACGTGCTGACCGAGCTGCACGTGGCCACGGCCCGCGACGCCGTGTGGCCGACCTCCGCGGCCCGGGTGCGCCGGGTGACCGGCTGGGGTGCCGACGTGCTGCCGGTGCGGCTCTCCGCGCGGGAGCTGACCAGCGTGCTGGTCCTGGCCGGGCTCGCCCCGTCGCTGCGCACCGCGCTGTGCCAGGACCGCCCGTGAGCGGCGGCCTGTTCGGCGCCTCCGGGCTGCTGCCGCGGCTGCGCGCGGTGCCCGTGACGGTGACCGACCTGCGCCGGGTGGCCGACGACGTGCTGCCGGCGATGGCGAGCGGGCGGCTGCGTCTCTCGCTCGTCGACGACCGGATCGACGGACCGGTCGTGCTCCTCGAGGAGGACGAGCGGTCCGTCCGCACGCCGCTGCGCGACCTGGCCGAGGACATGACCGACGCCCGCGTGGGCTCGACGCCCGAGGAGCTGGCGGCCGCGCTGACGGCCTGGGTGGAGGACCGGCCGGTCCCCGACGCAGTGGCCGCCGAGGCCGGGATCGCGGTGCTCGACTGGACCGACCGGACCGAGACCTCGGTCGGCTGGCGGGTCGTCGTCCGCCGGGGGGACCGGGCGCTGCCCTGGTCGCCGTCGGCGGGCATGGACCGGCCCGCCGTGGAGCGGGTGCGGGGAGCGGCGGGGGAGCGGGCCGTCGACGTCGGGGGCCACCTCCGGGTCGAGGGTCCGGTGGCGCTGTGGTCGCACCCCGAGGTGCCGCTGCTCGCCTCCGCCGTGCTGGCGGCCCCCGGGCTGCTGCTCGACCGGATCGCCGCGGCGGGGCTGGACGTGCAGGACCCGCACGTCGTCGTCACGCCCTCCTCGCCGCTGGCCTGCGCCGCTGCCGCGGTGGCCGCCCGCCTCGCCGGGGAGACCGGCGAGGCATGCCACCGACTGCCGTGGCGGCAGCTCGCTCGCCTCCGCTGGATCTGAGCCCGACGCCGGCCCCGTCTCGGGTACCGCCCTGAGCTTGCGAAGGGTGGGGAGGACGGGGTCCTCTTTCAGGAGAGGTTTCCGAACTCCCAGTGCGGACACCTCGGGCGTCGGAGATGGGCGCCATTCCGACTTTGACCTGCTGTTTTATCGCTAGAACGTCCGCTTCTTGGTGCGCTGTGGTGCCACCTTGGTGGCCTCAGGCTCGCTCCACAGCAGATCGGCGACCGCCGCAGTGGCCGCGGACACCGCCCCCGGCATGACGTGCCCGTAGATGTTCTGCGTCACCGCGATGGTGGAGTGGCCCAGGATCTCCATGACGACGCGAGCCGGAACTCCCTGCGCGAGGAGCATCGTCGCGGCCGTGTGCCGCGCGTCGTGCAGGCGGGCATGACGTACGCCGGCCTCACGCAGTAGGTCCCGCCACCGCAGCCAGTCCTTCCGGGCGTCGATGGGCTTTCCGTTGGGCTGGCAGAACACCAGGTCGTCGTCCTGCCACCGGGAGCCGGCCGCGAGCCGCTCGGCGAGCTGCGCCTGCCGATGCGCGCGCAGGTCCGTCAGGAGTTGCGGTGGCAGGCCGATGCCGCGCTTGCCGCGCTCGGTCTTCGGCGCCATCTCGGTGATCCCGCCGACCTTCGCCGGGCACCGCCGCGGCTGGGGCTGGCCGCAGGTGTCCCCGCAGCCGTGCCGGTACATCAGGCGCCGGATCTGCGTCCGCACCCGCCACACTCCGGCGTCCAGGTCGACGTGTGCCCACTTCGCGCCCAGGGCCTCCCCCTGCCGCAGCCCGAGGGCCAGCGCGACCGACCACCGGGCGGAGTTCCGCTGCTCGCGGGCCGCCTGCAGCACCCGGCGCGCCTCGTCCGCAGTCAGCGGCTCCACCTCCTGGAAAGGCACCGTCGGGGGATCGACCAGGAGCGCGACGTTGCGAACGACCCGGCCACGTTGTTCGGCGACCTTGAGCGCCCGGGACAGGATCCGGTGGCACACCAGCACCGTCGCCGGGGCCAGGCCGGCCGCCAGCTTGGCCGCGTAGAACTCCTCGAGGTGCTCCGGCTGCAACCGCTCGAGTGCGTGATGGCCGAGCGCCGGTCTGATGTGGACCCGGACCTTGGACTCGTAGCCCTCCAGGGTGGTCGGGCGGACCCGGCGCACCGCGATCGTCGAGAGCCAGTGGTCGAGCCACCCGCCAACCGTGACAGCGCCGGCGCCGGCTTCGAGGACGATGCCCGCGTCTCGCTTGTTCTCGAGAGCCCGCATCTTGGTGACGACGTCGGCGCGCTTGGCGCCGGAGACGTGGCGTCGGTCGCGTCGGCCGTTCTCCTTCCTGCCCATGGAGACGAAGCCGTGCCACCGGCCGTCCTCGTCCTGGTAGATGGAGGACTCACCGCTGGCGCGCTTGCCCGTCGCCGGCGCCGTCCGACGCCGCGGGGTCGTGCTGTCACGTTCCTCGGCGTCCGTCATTGGTCGCTCCCTGCGTCGTTGGTCCTGGACCGTTGTTGAGTGTCCCGGTCTGCGCTGACACCGGGAGTAGGAAATGCACAGGTCAGGC
>DASQNB010000280.1:0-4854 GCA_035645175.1 Geodermatophilus sp. | reverse complement strand
GTTCACCGAGGTCGTCGTCGCGCCGTCCTTCACCGAGGACGCGCTGCAGGTGCTCACCGCGAAGAAGAACATCCGGCTGCTGCGGCTGGCCGGGGCCGCCCGGCCGGCCACCGAGCTGCGCCCGGTCAGCGGCGGGCTGCTGCTGCAGAGCGCCGACCGCATCGACGCCCCCGGCGACGACCCCACCACCTGGACCCTGGCCACCGGCGAGCCGCTGGACGCCGCCGGCCTCGACGACCTGGTGTTCGCCTGGCGCTCGGTCCGCGCGGTGAAGAGCAACGCGATCCTGCTGGCCCACGACAGGGCCACCGTCGGTGTCGGCATTGGCCAGGTGAACCGGGTCGACTCGGCGCGGCTGGCCGTCGCCCGGGCGGGGGAGCGCGCCACCGGGTCGGTCGCCGCCTCCGACGCCTTCTTCCCGTTCGCCGACGGCCTCCAGGTGCTGCTCGACGCCGGCGTCCGCGCGGTGGTCCAGCCCGGCGGCTCGGTGCGCGACGCGGAGGTCATCGCGGCCGCGGCCGCCGCCGGCATCCCGGTCTACCTGACCGGGACCCGCCACTTCGCGCACTGATGAAGGACCCCTCGCCCCTCGCCCCTCGCCCCGCTCGCGGGGGCTCCTGCGCGTCCGGCTCGACCTCGGGCAGGCCGTCCAGGTCGCCCGTGCCCACGGCGCGCTGGTGGAGTGACCCCCGCTCACCTCCAGCGGGGGCCGGTGAGCAGCGCCTTCAGCGCGCCGAGCAGGCCCAGCACCGGGACGGCGACGGCGAACCAGAAGCCGGTGTCGACGGTCGCGGGGTCCCAGCCGACGGCGGCCAGCGGCACCAGCACCCCGGCGCCGGCCACCAGGCTGACCAGCAGCGCGAGCACCCCGAGGAAGCGGTGCGTGCGGGCCGGCAGGACGACGAGCAGGCCCAGCAGGAACAGCGCCGCGCCGCCCAGGACCACGGCCATCGGCTGCCAGAACCCGTTCTGCAGCAGCTGTGCGATGCCGCCGTCGGCGTACTCGTCGAGCCCGCGCCGCACCAGGTCCCAGCCGGTGAGGTCGTTGCCGGGCAGCCAGCGCAGCAGCAGGCTGACGCCGGCGGCGATGCCGGCCAGGAGCATCAGCAGGCTGGCCAGGCTGTCCGGGCGCCGTACGCGCACCGGCCGGGTCGAGTACTCCGGAGCGGTCCGGGGGCTGGGCTCGGGTGCGGGGGCCGGGCCCGGGCCTGAGGCAGGGCCGCTGGGCGCGCCGTCCGCCCACGGGGTCCGCACCGGCTGCATGGCCGGGATGGTCTGGTCCCGCCCGCCGTCCGCGCTGCGTGCTCCGGCGGCCGGGGGCTGCTCGCGCTCGCTCATCTGCACTCCTCGCGCAACCGCGGGTCGGGGAGCCGCCCGCACCCCCGAGCCTAGGGCGGGGTGGCTCGCGCCGGACCCCTCTCCGGCAGACTGTCGCCCGTGCAGGCGACGACTCTCGACGGCAAGGCGACCGCCGCAGCCATCCGCGCGGAGCTGACCGAGCGCGTCGCCGCCCTGACCGCGGCCGGCCACCGCCCGGGCCTGGGCACGCTGCTGGTCGGTGACGACCCCGGCAGCCGCTGGTACGTCAACGCCAAGCACAGGGACTGTGCCGAGGTGGGCATCGCCAGCATCCAGCGGGAGCTGCCGGCGACGGCGACGCAGGCCGACGTCCTCGCGGTCGTCGACGAGCTCAACGCCGACCCGACCTGCACCGGCTACATCGTCCAGCTGCCCCTGCCGCAGGGCATCGACGAGAGCGTCGTCCTCGAGGCGATGGACCCGGCCAAGGACGCCGACGGCCTGCACCCGGTGAACCTCGGCCGGCTGGTGCTGGGCGTCCCGGGCCCGCTGCCGTGCACGCCGGTCGGCATCGTCGAGCTGCTGCGCCGGTACGACGTGCCGATCGCCGGCGCCGAGGTGGTCGTCATCGGCCGGGGGATCACCGTCGGCCGGCCGCTGGGCCTGCTGCTCACCCGCCGCAGCGAGAACGCCACGGTGACCCTGTGCCACACCGGCACCCGTGACCTCGCCGCGCACCTGCGCAGCGCCGACGTCGTGGTCGCCGCCGCCGGCGTCCCCGGCCTGGTCACCAAGGACGTCGTCAAGACCGGCGCCGCCGTCCTCGACGTCGGCGTCAGCCGGGTCGACGGGAAGATCGCCGGGGACGTCGCCCCCGACGTCGTCGAGGTCGCGGGCTTCGTCGCCCCGAACCCCGGCGGGGTGGGGCCGATGACCCGGGCGATGCTGCTGCAGAACGTCGTCCTGGCCGCCGAGCAGGCCGCCGCCGCGAACGTGCTCTCCGCCTGATGAGCCGCCCGCCCCTCTACACCCGCCGGCCGTTCCTGGCCGGCCTGCTGCGGCAGCTGCCGCTGCTGGTGGTGCTGCTCGCGGTGGGCACCGGGCTGCTGATGGTCACCTTCGAGCACTGGCGGCGCGGGCTGGTCGTCGTCGGGCTGGCCCTGGTCGGTGGCGGGCTGCTGCGGCTGCTCCTGCCGTTGCGCCGGGTCGGGTTCCTCGCCGTCCGCAGCCGGCCGGTGGACGTCGTCCTGATGGCCGGCGTCGGGGTGATCCTGACCGCCTTCGCGCTGGCCGTGCCGGGGGACTGAAGAAGGACCCTCCTCCCCACCCCTTGCGAGCTCGGGGCGGTGCCCGGGACGGGGCCGCACTCCTCCCTCGCGAGCTCGGGGCACTGCCCGGGAGTAGGCCGCGACCCGATCGGGCGCCCCGGCGCCCCCAGCGATAGGTTGGCCGCCATGGCAGAGCAGCGCAGGAACGGCAAGGTGACCGTCGTCGGTGCCGGGTTCTACGGCTCGACCACAGCGCTCCGACTGGCGGAGTACGACGTCTTCGAGACCGTCGTGCTGACCGACATCGTCGAGGGCAAGCCCGAGGGCCTGGCCCTCGACATGAACCAGTCGCGTCCGATCGAGGGCTTCGAGACGAAGGTCGTCGGGGTCGGCGGGGGCTCCTACGAGGGCACCGAGGGGTCCGACGTCGTCGTCATCACCGCCGGCCTGCCGCGCAAGCCCGGGATGAGCCGGATGGACCTCATCGAGACCAACGCGAAGATCGTCCGCTCGGTCGCCGAGAACGTCGCGCAGACCTCGCCGGACGCCGTCGTCATCGTCGTGTCCAACCCGCTGGACGAGATGACCGCGCTCGCGCAGCTGGCCACCGGCTTCCCGAAGGACCGGGTGATGGGCCAGGCCGGCATGCTCGACACCGCCCGGTTCACCAACAACGTCGCCGAGGAGCTCGGCGTCCCGGTGGGCTCGGTGCGCACCCTGACCCTCGGCTCGCACGGCGACACGATGGTGCCGGTGCCCTCGCGCTGCACCGTCGACGGCAAGCCGCTGGCCGACGTCCTGCCCGCCGACCGCATCGAGCACCTCGTCGACCGGACCCGCAACGGCGGGGCCGAGGTCGTCGCGCTGCTCAAGACCGGGTCGGCCTACTACGCCCCGTCCGCTGCCGCCGCCCGCATGGCGCGGGCGGTCATGGAGGACTCCGGCGCGGTCATGCCGGTGTGCGCCTGGGTGGACGGCGAGTACGGCATCTCCGGGGTCTACCTCGGGGTCGAGGCCGAGATCGGCCGCGAGGGCGTGCGCCGGGTGGTCGAGGGCGACCTGACCGAGAGCGAACTGGCCGGGCTGCGCGAGGCGGCCGAGGCCGTGCGCGCCAAGCAGGCCGACGTAGCCGACCTCTGACCGCCCCGGTCAGAGGTGCAGAGAGGGAAACGCCCAGTGCGCGAGCTCGGTCGCGCACCGAGAGCCCAGCAGCGGCCGCGAACGCGGCCGACGAGCGTCAGCGAGGAGAACGCGTGAGCAAGATCAAGGTCGAGGGCACCGTCGTCGAGCTCGACGGCGACGAGATGACGCGGATCATCTGGCAGTTCATCAAGGACCAGCTGATCCTCCCGTACCTCGACGTCAACCTCGAGTACTACGACCTGGGCATCGAGAAGCGCGACGAGACCGACGACCAGATCACCGTCGACGCCGCCAACGCGATCAAGCAGCACGGCGTGGGCGTCAAGTGCGCGACGATCACCCCCGACGAGGCCCGCGTCGAGGAGTTCGGCCTCAAGAAGATGTGGCGCTCCCCGAACGGGACGATCCGCAACATCCTCGGCGGCGTCATCTTCCGCGAGCCGATCATCATGCAGAACGTGCCGCGGCTGGTGCCGGGCTGGACCAAGCCGATCGTCGTCGGCCGTCACGCCTTCGGTGACCAGTACCGCGCGACCGACTTCAGGTTCCCCGGCGAGGGGACGCTGACGATCACCTTCCAGCCCAAGGACGGCGGCGAGCCGATCCAGCACGAGGTGTTCCAGTCCCCCGGTGGGGGCGTCGCGATGGCGATGTACAACCTCGACGAGTCGATCCGCGACTTCGCGCGGGCCTCGATGAACTACGGCCTGCAGCGCGGCTACCCGGTCTACCTCTCGACCAAGAACACGATCCTCAAGGCCTACGACGGCCGCTTCAAGGACCTGTTCGCCGAGGTCTTCGAGAGCGAGTTCGAGGACCAGTTCGAGAAGGCCGGCATCACCTACGAGCACCGGCTCATCGACGACATGGTCGCCGCGTCCCTCAAGTGGGAGGGCGGCTACGTCTGGGCCTGCAAGAACTACGACGGCGACGTCCAGTCCGACACCGTCGCCCAGGGTTTCGGCTCGCTCGGCCTGATGACCTCGGTGCTGATGAGCCCCGACGGCCGCACCGTCGAGGCCGAGGCCGCCCACGGCACGGTGACCCGCCACTTCCGGCAGCACCAGCAGGGCAAGGAGACCTCGACCAACCCGATCGCGTCGATCTTCGCCTGGACCCGGGGCCTGGCCCACCGCGGCAAGCT
>DASQNB010000279.1:0-15737 GCA_035645175.1 Geodermatophilus sp. | reverse complement strand
CGCTCGACGGCCAGGAGGACCTGCACCAGGCCGGGGCCGGGCTGCACTTCGTCGGCGGCGGGCTCGGGCTGCTGGCCATGGCCTACGCCGTCCGGCCGCGCTCGGAGGCCCTGGGCACGGTGCTGGCGGTGCTGGGGCTGGTGAGCACCGCGATGACGATCTTCTTCGCCCTCGGCGTCACCTCCCTCGGCGAGGGCGGCACCGAGCGGGCCGCTGCCTACCCCATCCCCGTCGGGCTGGCGGTGGCCGGCGCCGGCCTCTGGTGGCTCGGCCGCCGTCCGGAGGCCGAGCCCCGACCGTCCCGGCGCGAGCTGCGCGCCCAGGAGCGCGCCGAGCGGGCCGAGCGCGACCGCGAGCGGGACGCCGCCCTGGAGGCCGCCACCACCCGGCCCGGGCCCGCCCGGCCGCCGGCCGACACCGAGCCGGACGACGACTTCGACCCCGAGGACCCCTGGGCGCGCTCCCGCCGCCGCAACTGAGGCCTCCTCCAGGGCACCGCCGCGAGCTCGTGAGCGGTGGGGAGGAGGGGGTCCTTCTTCAGCCGGCCGGCTCGAAGCGCAGCACGTGGGCGACCGGACGACGTCCCGAGGGGGCGCCGCCCCGCGTCGACGGATACCCCATGCGCAGCAGCATCTGCGGGTAGCCGATCAGCGAGAGCCGGGCGCGCATCCGGGTCCGCGTGACCGGCCAGTCCAGCGCCTGGGTCAGCGGCGAGGCCGCCAGGCCGTCCGTCGTCGCGGTCAGCAGCAGCCGGCCCAGCGCCCGGCCGGCGAGCAGCCACGCCGTCCGGTCGTCGCCGTCGGTGCCCAGCAGGACGACCGTCGGCCGCTCCACCTCCGGGGGCGGGGCCGCCGGGTCGCCGGCCGGCAGGAAGAGGCGCGGCTCGCGACTGCCGGCGGCGAAGTCGCGGACCAGCCAGTTCGAGGGCCGCGTCGCGGGGTCCTCGCTCGGGACGGCGTCGACCGGGATGCCGTCCACGGCGGCCGGGTCGGTGCGCAGCCACCGCTCGAGCTCGGCGAGGTAGTCCGGGTCGCTGCGCTCCAGCTCCTCGGCCCGGGAGACGAGGAAGGCGGTGGCCACCTCCTCCTCGGACCCGCTGACGGTCTTCACCCACACACCGAGCCGCCCGGCGTCGGCCTGGAACCGCTCGACCACCTCGTCGGGCACCGCGCGCGGCAGGAACGGCGCCCGCTCGGTGTGCCGGCGCCCGATGGCCTCGGCGAGGGCGGCGTCACCGGGGAGCACCTCGCGGGGCGCCCCGGCGCGGAGGGTGACCAGGTGGTCGGGGTCCTCCGGTGAGGGCAGCAGGTCCACCTCCGCCTCGACGCCCGCCGCCAGCAAGGCGACGGCGGCGAACTCGGCGGCCACGCCACAGCTGATGACCTGCTGGCGGCCGGTGGGGTCGAGGACCGGCAGGGCCCGGTCCCGGTCGCGGTGCAGGTCCAGCCGGTCGCCCGAGGCGGTGAAGCGCCACGGCTGGGTGTTGTGGATCGACGGCGCCCGGGTCGCCGCCGCCACCACCGTGGTCCACCCCTGCTCGTCCATCGCCGCTCCTCCCCACCCGGGGACGACGGCGCCCCCGCGCTCCAGCCTGGCCCATGGACACCCGACGGTCGACGGTCGCGAGGCCCTCCCGGGAAGGACTCTGCCGTAGGACGATGCCGCCATGACCGCACCTGACACCGGTGTCCGGAGCCTGCGCGTCCTGGTCGGCTACGACGGTTCACCCAGCGCGGTGAACGCGATCGAGGCGGCCGCCACGCTCCTGCCCTCGGTCACCGCCTCGATCCTGCACCTGTGGGAGCCGCCGTTCACCTCCCCCGAGCTGCGACACCGGGTCTTCGACCGTGCCGCCAACCCCGAGGCGCTCGGCCGGCTCATCGAGAGCGAGGGCCGGGCCGAGGCCGAGCGGCTGGCCGGCAACGGCGTCAAGCTCGCGCACGCCGGGGGGTGGGAGGCCGAGCCGCTGGTCAAGCGCACCTTCGGCGGCGACGGCTACCAGTTCGCCCGGACGGCCGAGGAACTCGACGCCGACCTCATGGTCGTCGGCTCGCGCGGGCTCGGCGGCATGCGCGCCTCGATGGGCAGCATCTCCGAGCTCGTCGTGCACGTCAGCCCGGTGCCGGTGCTCGTCGTCCCGTACCCGATGACCACCGTCGAGTGGGCCGCGGCCGAGTCCGGGCCGGTCGTCGTCGGCACCGACGGCTCGCCGCCCGCCCAGCGGGCGCTCGCCGCGGCCACCGCGATCTTCCCGCACCGCGAGCGGCTGCTGGTCGCCGTCGAGGAGCAGGGCTCCTCCCCCGCCCCGACGGGCGTCGAGGGCACCGAGCTGGTCACCGTCAGGTGCACCGGGCGCACCGGCAAGCCGCGGGCGACCGCGACCACGCTGGCCGACGAGGCCACCCGCCGTGGCGCGGCGGTCCTCGTCGTGGGCAGCCGCGGCCGGGGCAGCACCCGGGAGACCCTCGTCGGTCACGTGACCCGCGCGCTGCTGCACTGCGCGCACCGCCCGGTGCTCGTCGTCCCGTCCCGCGCCGCCTGACCCGCGTCCCGGTCACGCCCGAGCGGTCGCCTCCCGCGCCGGGGGGCGCACCCGCTCGCGCCGGCGGGACAGCGCGACGCCGGCCAGGCAGACCGCGCCGCCGAGGACGGCGAGGGCCGGCGGCACCTCGTCGAGCAGCAGCCAGCCCATGAGGACCACCAGCGGCGGGACGAGGTAGGTGGTGATCCCGAGCCGCCCGGCGTCCGTGCGCGCCAGCGCGTAGGCCCACGTGCTGAACGCCAGCGCGGTCGGCACCACGCCCAGGTAGACCAGGCCGGCGACCGACCCGGGCGGCGCCTCGTCCAGCTCCGTGACCAGCGCCCCGGCCCAGGGCAGGCAGCACAGCGCGCCGACCGCGCACGCGGTGGCGGTGACCTGCAGCGGCGGCAGCCGGCGCAGCACCGGCTTCTGCGCCACGACACCGACGGCGTACGTGCCGGCGGCGACCAGGCAGAGGACCACGCCCAGGACGTCGGCGTCGGCGCCGCGGGTGGCCAGGCCGATCAGCAGCACGCCGGCGAAGGCGACCGCGAGGCCGGCGACCAGCCACCGCGGGAAGCCCTCGCCCAGCCACAGCCCGGCGAGGACGGCGATGAGGATCGGCCCGGTGTTGACCAGCATCGCCGTCGTCCCGGCGTCCAGGTGCTGCTCCGCCGCGTTGAGCGCCACGTTGTAGACGCCGAACCAGCCCACCCCGCAGACCGCGAGCAGCCCCCACTCGCGCCGGGTGGGCGCCACCCACGGACGCCGCGCGGCGACCATCAGCAGACCGAGCGCCGCGGTGCCCACCAGCAGCCGGCCCAGCGCCAGCGGACCCGGCGAGAGGTCGGCCCCGACCGCGCGGATCCCGACGAACGCCGAGGCCCAGGCCAGCAGGGTGACGACGACGGCGGCGAGCACGGGGACGGGGACGGCGGAGCGGCGCACACCGCGACCCTAGGTCGGCCTCCCGGCTCGTCCCCGGCGGTTTCCGGACGTCGTCCTCTCTCCTGCGGAGTCCGGCGGCTCCCTGCAGGGCCCCGCCGCGAGCCTGCGAGCGGTGGGGGGCAGGGGGTCCTTCTTCAGCCGCGGAGGTGCTCGGCGTAGGTCCGCCGTCCGCGCGGACCGCGGGTGGGCAGCGCGGCGCCGTCCCGGACCGCGGCCGACATCCGCCCGGGCACCGGCGTGGCCACCACCCGGGTACCCGGCGCGCGGGCGGCGGCCCACGCCCGCGCGGCCTCGGCCGCGGTGAGCTCCTGGGGCCCGCCGTACTCGACGACGTCCCCGGCCGGCGGCCCGGCCGCCACCTCCGCGGTGTGCGCGGCGGCCTCGGCGACGTCGACCGGCTGCAGCCGCCAGCCCATCGGCACCGGGAGCACCGGGCCGCGACGGGCGGTCGCCAGCAACTGGTCGACGAAGTCGTGGAACTGGGTGATGCGCAGCAGCGTCACCGGCAGCCCGGAGGCCAGCAGCACCTGCTCGGTGGCGTACTTGGCGTGGTAGTAGCCGTAGGGGATGCGGTCGACCCCGACGATGGAGATGAAGACCAGGTGGCGCAGCCGCTGCCGTTCCACCGCCTGCACCAGGCGCCGCGTGCCGGCGACGTCGGCCTCCCAGTAGTCGCCGCGCGCGTCGCTGGCCGCGTGCACGACCACCTCCGCGCCGGCCAGCGCCATCGGCAGGTCGCGTCCGGTCGCCAGGTCGCCGCGCACCCCGCCCGGACCGGTCCCCCGCCGCGACATCTGCCGCACCGCGTGGCCACCATCCTGCAGCCGGGCGGCCACCAGCCGCCCGAGCCGCCCCGTCCCTCCGGTCACCAGAACGTCCATGCCCGGAAGTCTGGCCGGACCAGTCCGTCCCGGCGTGGCAGACCCGCGTGATCTCACATGCGAGATATCGTGCGCGCTCGTGACGGCCACCGACACCCCTGCGCACGAATCCGGCGCCAGCACCCTGACGCACGAGCCCAACACGGACACCGCGGCGCACGAGCCCAGCACGGACACCGCGGCGCATGAGCCCAGCACGGACACCGCGGCGCACGAGCCCAGCGCCATGCAGCGCATCGGGATGCTCGTCCGCGACGCCCGCCGGCACCGCGGGCTCACCCAGCAGCAGCTCGCCGAACGGCTGGGGACCAGCCAGAGCGCCGTCGCCCGCATCGAGCAGGGCGGGCAGAACCTCACCCTCGAGCTGCTCGGCCGGCTCTCCGAGGCGCTGGAGCGCGAGCTGTTCAGCGTCGGCCCGGCCGGGCCCACGCACCTGCGGGTCACCGGCGGGGTGCCGCTGCGCGGCAGCGTCACCGTCAAGTCCTCGAAGAACGCCGCCGTCGCGCTGCTGTGCGCCGCGCTGCTCAACCGCGGGCGGACGACGCTGCGCAACGTGGCCCGGATCGTCGAGGTCGAGCGCATCCTCGACGTGCTGCGCTCGATCGGCGTCTCGGCGACCTGGGACGAGGCCGGCCGCGACCTCACCCTCGTCGTCCCTGACGAGCTGGACCTCGCCGGCATCGACGCCGACGCCGCCCGCCGGACCCGCAGCATCATCATGTTCCTCGGCCCGCTGCTGCACCGGGCGCCGGTCTTCGACCTGCCCTACGCCGGTGGCTGCGACCTGGGCACCCGCACGGTCGAGCCGCACATGATCGCGCTGCGCCCCTTCGGGCTGGAGGTGGAGGCCCGCGGCGGGCAGTACCACGCCGCGGTCACCGCGCCCGGCACCGCCGACCGCACCATCGTGCTGACCGAGCGGGGCGACACCGTCACCGAGAACGCGCTGCTGGCGGCGGCGCGCACCGAGGGGACGACGACCATCCGCAACGCCAGCTCCAACTACATGGTCCAGGACCTCTGCCTGTACCTGCAGCTGCTCGGCGTCGACGTCGAGGGGCTGGGCACCACCACCCTCGTCGTCCGCGGCCGGCCGGTGCTGGAGGCCGACGTCGACTACACCATCAGCGAGGACCCGGTCGAGGCGATGAGCCTGCTGACCGCCGGCATCGTCACCGACTCCGAGCTGACCGTGTGCCGGGCGCCCATCGAGTTCCTCGAGATCGAGCTGGCCACCCTCGCCGAGATGGGCCTGCGCTACACGCTCTCGCCGGAGTACCTGGCCGACAACGGGCACACCCGGCTGACCGACGTCACCATCTCGCCGTCACAGCTCAAGGCGCCGATCGACAAGATCCACCCGATGCCGTTCCCGGGCCTGAACATCGACAACCTGCCGTTCTTCGCCGTCATCGCGGCCGCGGCCACCGGCTCGACGCTGATCCACGACTGGGTCTACGACAACCGGGCGATCCACCTCTCCGACCTCACCCGGCTCGGCGCCGACGTCCGGCTGCTCGACCCGCACCGGGTGCTGGTGAGCGGCCCGACGCACTGGTCCAGCGCCGAGGTGGTCTGCCCGCCGGCGCTGCGCCCGGCGGTGTGCATCCTGCTGGCGATGCTGGCGGCCAAGGGGACGTCGGTGCTGCGCAACGTCGACATCATCGCCCGCGGCTACGAGCAGCTCTACGAGCGCCTGGTGGAGATGGGCGCCCGCATCGAGGTCTTCCACGACTGAGCCGATGCGGGAGGTCGACGCCGCCGACGTCGCCGGGTTCTTCGCGCCCGAGCGGCCGGGACCGCTGATCTGGCAGCACGTCGTCAGCAGCGGCGTGGGCTCGTGCCGGGCCGACCGGTGGCCCGCGCCGCGGACCGTGGTGGCCGAGTCGGGCGGGAACGTCGCGCTGCGCGGGGAGCCGCGCGCCATCGACGGCCTGGCCGGGTTCGTCGAGGCGCCACCCGAGTGGCTGCCGACGCTGCGCGCCGTCGACCCGGGCACCATGGTCTGGCCGCGCGTGGTCGCCGTGCTGCCGTCGGAGGTGGCGACGCCGTCCCCGGTCGTCGCGGTCCGGCGGTTGGCAGCGGCCGACGCCCCGGCGCTGGGGGCGCTGCACCCCTCGATCACCTGGATCGGCGCGACCTGGGGCGGCGCCACCGGCCTCGCGGCGTCCGGCCGCGCGTGGGCGGCGTTCGACGGCAGCCGGCCGGTCTCCGTCGCGTGCGCGTTCTTCGTGGGACGGCTGTTCGAGGACATCGGCGTCGTCACCGAGCCGGGACACCGGGGCCGCGGCCTGTCGACGGCGTGCGCCGCCGCGGTGGTGGCCGACACCCGCGCCCGGGGCCGGACGCCGACGTGGACGACGAGCCCGGACAACCGCGCCAGCCTGGCGGTCGCGGACCACCTGGGATTCGTGCACGAGCGGGACGACGTCCTCTACGCCGTCCGCACGACCATCCCCTCGGTCGACTGAGAGAGGACCCCGTCCTCCTCACCGCTCGCAGGCTCGCGGCGAGCCTCTGGACGGGGCCGGCCCGGACGGGACCGGCGCACGGTCCGCGCGCGTCAGCGCTCCTGGTCGGTGGGGCGGACCAGCACCTCGTTGACCGCCACGTGCGGCGGCTGGGTGACGACGTAGACGATCGCGCGTGCGACGTCCTCGGCGTGCAGCGCGCGCATGCTCGTGTACATCTGCTGCGACGCGGCCTTCGCCTCGGGCTGGGTGATGTGGTCGGTGAGCTCGGTCGCCACGGCCCCCGGCTCGACCAGCGAGATGCGCACGCCCTTCGTGGTCACCTCCTGGCGCAGCGACTCGCTGAAGGCGTTCACCGCCCACTTGGAGGCGTTGTAGACGCCGGCGCCCTTGCGGGCGGTGCGGCCGGCGACGCTGGAGATGTTGACGACGTCGCCCGAGCCCTGCTCGACCATCCCGTCGATCGCGGCGTGCGTCATGTACATCAGGCCGAGCACGTTGGTGTCCATCATCCGGCGCCAGTCCTCCGGATCGGCGCCGACGATCGTGCCGAGCAGCATCACCCCGGCGTTGTTCACCAGGACGTCGAGCCCGCCGAACTCCTCGCGGGTGCGGGTGACGGCGTCGCGGCAGGCTCCCTCGTCGGTGACGTCGAGGTCGAGGGCGAGCACCCGTGCGCCGGCATCGGTCAGCTTGGTGGCGAGGCCGTCGAGCCGGTCGCGGCGGCGGGCCCCGATCGCGACGGCGGCGCCGGCCTCGGCCAGGGCGATCGCGGTGGCCTCCCCGATCCCCGACGACGCGCCGGTGACCAGCGCGACCTTCCCGGACAGCGGACGGGCACCCTCGGTCATGCGTCTCCTCCTCGCGCGGCCACCGGGCGCGGCCGTCGTCCCAGCCTCTCCCGGCTCAGCCGGTCGCGCTGGACGGCGGCAGGGTGACGCCGAAGCCGCGGACGGCCAGCCGCACCAGCACCGGCCCGGGGCGCAGCAGGTCGTCGACCCGTGCGGCAGCGGCCGCCTCCAGGTCGGCGAGCCGGCGCTCGTAGGCGTCCCCGCCGCGGCGGCGGACGAGGTCGAGCTGCGCCGCGTTGGCCCACACCTTGCGCCGGGACTCGCGGAGGAACACCCGGCTGGCGGTGCGGTTGACCGGGGCCAGCGCCCGGTCCAGTCGCGTCCGCCGTCCCCCGGCCCGGTGCAGCTCGCCGTCCTCGGCGGCGACCCGGGAGGCCAGCACGTGGTCGATCCGCTCGTGGTCGCGGCGGCGCAGGTCCAGGGTCGCGGTGTCGTCGAACTCCGCCGCCGGCACCATCTGCACCAGCGACTGCGGCAGGTCGTAGTTGATGTGGGCGTTCATGCCGAGCAGCACGTGCGCCTCCGGCGGGAGGTCCCGTCGTGCGCCGAGGGCCAGCTGCCACGGCCGGGGTGCGGACGCCGGGTCGCGGCGGTGTGCGGTGAGCGCGTCGAGGTAGAGGTCGGCGAAGTCGACGTCCCAGGTGGTGACCCACTCCGGGTCCTCGAACAGGCCGGCGTCGATGGCCGCTCCGACGGCCCGCGTGGTGCGCAGGTACGTACCGAGGAAGTGGCGGGCGGGGTCGCCGTCGGCGGTCAGGTCTTTCGACAGGTCCTGCATGCGGGCGATGAGCTCGTCCACCGGCGCGGTCACCCCCGCGATCGTGCCTGGTGGCGGCCGCGCGCGCAGGTCAGCGCTCCAGCAGACCCGGCAGCCGGTCCAGCGCGGCGGTGAGCAGGGCGGGCAGGTCGTCGGCCGCGCCGGTCAGCCAGTCGGCCTGCGCCACCTCGAAGCAGGCGACAGCGAGCTTGGCCATCAGCAGTGCCTCGGCCGCCGGGACGCCGCGGTGCGCGGTCAGGCCGGTCGCCAGCGCCTCCTCCCACCGCCGGTGTTTGGCGGCCGCGCGGGCACCCAGCGCCGGGACCGTCGCGACCACCTGCTCCCGGGTGACCAGCAGGTCGCGCAGCGGGCCGACCTGCTCGGCGATCCGCACGGCGGCCGCGCGCAGCGCCGCCCAGGGCGGCAGGTCGGGAGGCGCCTCGGCAACGGCGGCCGCGGCGGTGGCCAGCAGGTCGTCCTCGAGGCCGAAGAGCAGGTCCTCCTTGTCGGCGAAGAGCCGGAAGAGGGTGCTGCGCGAGAGGTCGGCAGCGGCGGCGACCTGCTCGGTGCTCGTGGCGGCGTAGCCCCGGGCGGCGAACAGCTCGACGGCGCGTCGGGTCACCTCGGCCCGCGTCCGGCGGCGACGGCGCTGCGCGGCGGTCTGGGTCACGGCCCCTCCTCGACACGATTCTTGACATTGCGTCCCGTTGTGACACAGAGTCTCACATCGGGGCGCCGTCCCGGATCACCCAGCGGAGTGCGCAGGAGACGCCATGGACAGGGCACGGACGGCGCTGGTCACCGGCGCCACCTCGGGGTTGGGCCGGGCCACCGCTGGCCTGCTCGCGGCGACGCCGGGCTGGCGGGTGCTGCTCGGCGCCCGGGACGCCGACGCCGGGAACCGGCTCGCCGGTGAGCTCGGCGCCGACGTCGTCCCGATGGACCTGGCGTCCCTCGGCTCCGTACGGGAGGCCGCCACGGTAGCGGCCGCGCACGGGCCGCTGGACGCGCTGCTGCTGGTCGCCGGCCTCCAGGTGACCCGGGCCGACCGCACCTCGGCCGAGGGCCACGAGCTCACCTTCGCGGTCAACCACCTCGGGCACTACCTGCTCACCCGGGAGCTGCTGCCGCTCTTGGTGCCCGGCGCGCGAGTCGTGGTGGTCAGCAGTGGCACGCACTTCGGCACCCTGCGCCAGTCCGGCCCGTTCCCCGGGCCGCGCTGGGCCGACCCCCGCGAGCTGGCCCGGCCTCGGCCGGAGTCCGGGCAGCGCGCCTACGCCACGTCGAAGCTGGCCAACGTCTACTTCGGGCGCGAGCTGGCCCGCCGCTGCCCGCAGCTGTCGGTCGCCGTCTTCGACCCGGGGCTGATGCCGGCCACCGGGCTGGCCCGGTCCTACCCGGCACCAGCCCGTGCCCTCTACACCGCGCTGGCGCCGCTGCTGACCCGGCTGCCGTTCGCGCAGACTGCCGAGCGGGCGGCCGCCCAGCTCGCCGCACTGGCCACCGGCCCGGCCGGGCGCAGCGGCCGGTACGTCGAGCGCGGCATCGAGGCCCCGTCGTCACCGGAGAGCACCGACCCCGACCGCGCCCGCGAACTGTGGGAGATCAGCGCCGAGCTGGTCGGACTGCCGGCGGGCTGATCAGACCAGCGCGTCGAGACCGTCGTCCGGAGGCAGCGCCGTCCCGGCGTCCACCGGTGGGCGGTGCGGCTGGTCCAGGCCGCGCATCCGCGCCGCGTGCAGCGCGAGCAGCAGGTTCAGCCGCAGCGTCGGATCGGTGGTGAAGGGCCCGAGCAGCCGCTCGAGCTTGCCGATCCGGTAGCGCATCGTGTTGTAGTGGAAGTGCAGCCGACGGGCCGACTCCGCGACGTTGAGGTTGGTCTCCAGCAGTACCCGCAGCGTCTCCCGCAGGTCCGCGGAGTCCGGGTCACTGGCGTCGGCGAGCGTCCCCAGCACCTCGTCGACGTAGTTGCGCAGCTCGGTGCTGTCCGGGATGAGCGACAGCAGCCGGAAGACGCCGAGCTGGTCGAAGTGGGTGACCGCCTGCGTGCCGTGGATCTCCTGGCCGACACCGAGGGCCCGCGACGCCTGCTGGTGGGCCTCGCCGAGGGCGGACAGCGATGCCGCGGGGCGCCCGATCCCGGTGCCCAGCACCCGCCCGACCCGGCGCACCCGCGCGTTGACCCGCCCGGTCACCGCGGTCACCAGCGAGGTGATCTCCTCCGGCGTCCGCCCGTCCAGCGGCAGCACGGTGACGATCTCGGTGGACAGCCCGGCCACCGCGGCGCCGGAGACCTCGGTCTCCAGCGCGGCCCGCCAGCCGTCGGCCAGCCGGTCGAGGACGTCGAGGGCGCGGGTGGGGTCCGCCTGCGGGTCGGCGGCGGTCTCCGTGGCGGTCACCAGGACGGCGACCGGGCCGTCCAGCCGCCAGCCGAAGGAGCGGGTCTGGGCCAGCGCCCGCTCGGTGTGCCGCAGCGCCCCCGCGACCAGCCGGCGCACCAGGTCGCCCTGGAAGCGCAGTTCCACCGAGTGCACCGCCTGCTGGCGGATGACCGACAGCGCCGACACCACCGCCGCCCGCTCGAGCACCGCGCCGGCGCCGACGAGCATCGGCCCGCTCCGGTGGACCGCGACCAGCCAGCCGTGCCGCTGGTCGCCGGCCATGATCGGGGCGACCGCGTACTCCCCCACCCCGCCGGGCAGCTCGTGGTGCCCGGGGACGAGCAGGATGCCGTCGGCCGGCGAGAGGTCGGCGTCGGCGAGCACGTCGGCCGGGGTGACGACGGTCTGGTCGGCGCGCAGGCCCGAGAGCCGGCGGGACGGTGCCATCATCGCCATCTCGTCCTCGGCCTCGGCGTCGAGCAGCCACAGCCAGTCGCTGATCTCGGCGACGTCCCCGGCCGGGCCGGCGCTGGTGACGATCTCGCGGTCGGACCCCAGCCCCAGGACGGCGGCGCCCTCGAGGGAGACCGCGAGCTGCTCGGTGACCTCGGCCAGCCCGCCGCCGCTGAGCGCGACGTCGATGAACTGGTCGTGCATGCGGTTGGAGAGCGCCAACGCCTCGCTCTGCTTCTCGACGACGGCGCCGAGCACCTCGGAGACGACCTCGCCCATCCGCATGGTGGCCGGCAGCGCGAGCACCGGCAGCGCCCGGCGCTCGGCCTCGGTGAGCACGTCGGCCGGCATCGGCGGGGGCCCCTCGGCCTGGCGGTAGGCCAGCGCCGCGGTGCCCATGGAGTCCAGCCGCTCGACGAGGGCACGGCAGTTGGCCGCGTCGGCCGGCGGGAGCCGCGCCCCGAGGACGACGAGGACGTCGGGGCCGGCGAGCGCCAGCGGGTCGGCGGGGTCGTCGACCACCATGTAGCGGACGACGCGGTCCAGGCCGCCGCCGCCAGCGACGACCTCGGCCCCCGCCAGTCCGGGCAGGCGCAGCGCCTCGGCCAGGGTCAGGCCCATGCGCTCCTGCCAGTTGGGCCGCTCGCCGCGGCTCTCGGTCACCGGCGCCTCCGCTGCCGACAGGTGACGCCGGGGTGAGAGCATGCCCTCACCCAGCGTGGGGACGGCGAGGGAGGCTTCACCCTGGGTCACGACTCCCACTTTCTCAGTTGCTGATGCACACGGCCAGACCGCAGCACCCTGTCAGGAGTGCCTGGACCCATGACCCCATTCTTGGCGACATCCGCCATACTTGGGCATGCGACGCGCCGCATAGGTTCGAAACCCGGTTCCACTTCGCCCGGTGGATGGTAGGCCGGTTCCCCTCCCAGGGTGCCGCCCAGCCCCTCCAGCGGGTGGGCTGAGCCGGGCGGGGGGTATCGAGCCGACGGCGCCTCCCGTGGTCTTCCACCGTGAAGAGGTCGCCATGCGCACCATCGACGAGACCGCCGGCCCTGGCGGGAGCCGCCCCGGGGCTCAGACCTCCCCGCGCGGCCGCGCCGCGCGGGCCGGACTACCCACCATCCCCCTGCCGCGCGAGTCCGCCCAGGCGACCGCGCGCACCGCTCCCCCTGCCCGTGCCGCGACCGCCGTGCCCGCCTCCGCGAGCACCGGTGTCGCCGACCTCCTGCGCGGGCCGGTCCGCCCGGCGCGCGTGCTGCTCAGCGTCCCCGCCGCCGTCTACCTGCAGGTCCCCACCGAGCGCGGGGGCGACGTCGTCGGGGTGCTGACCAGCGACGCCGCGCGGCTCCCGCTGGCCTGCGTGCTCTTCCGGCCCAGCAACGGCCGCCCGCTCGTGGCGCTGCCCCCCGACGCGCCGGCCGAGGTCGGGGGCGGGCGGATCGTCGTCGGCGACCTCGCCGTCAGTGCCGCCGCCTGGTGGGACCCGCGTCCCCGGCTGCCGCGCCCCCGTCCGGCCCTGCTGCCCGAGGGCGTGCGCCACCTGCGCAACGCCCTCTACGGCGAGGGCGTCCCGCACAGCGCCTTCACCCTCCCCGGTCTCCCGGCCGGTCCTGGTGGCCCGCTGGCCGCCCTGCGCGGCGCCGTCCGCCGGGCCGACCTCGACGCCGCGCTGCGCACCGCCACCCGGCTGATCGGCCTGGGCCCGGGGCTCACCCCGGCCGGGGACGACGTCATGGCCGGGACGATGGCCGGACTGGTGCTGCTGGGTCACCCGGCCGCCGACCGGTTCGCCGCCGCGGTCACCGCGCTGGCCGCCGGCCGGACGACGGAGCTGTCGCGGGCGCTGCTGCGGCACGCCGCCGCCGGACGGGTCAGCACCGAGTACGCCGCGGTGCTGCATGGGCTGGTCGGCGAGCGGCCGCTGGCGCCGGCGATCGGGGGCCTGCTGTCCACCGGCGCCACCAGCGGCCGGGCCATGGCGCTGGGCCTGTGCACCGCGATCGACCTCGTCGACCGGACGATGCGCCCCCGCTGAGGAAGGACCCCGTCCTCCCACCCCTCGGAGAATGGCCCCGTCCTCCTCCCCGCTCGCAGGCTCGCGGCGAGCCTCTGGACGGGGCCAGCCCTGGACGAGGCCACCCGGTGGAACACACGAGAGCCCCCGCCCAGCCGGACGGGGGCTCTCGCGCGTCACCGCCTCAGATGCGGCAGGCGTGGATGCTGGTGACCAGGATCGCGCGGGCGCCGAGCTCCCACAGCTCGTCCATCACCCGGTTGGTGTCGGTCTGGGCGACCATCGCGCGCACCGCCGACCAGCCCGGGGTCTGCAGCGGGCTGACCGTCGGCCCCTCGAGGCCCGGGGTCACCGCGGTGGCCTTCTCCAGCAGGTCGTTGGGGCAGTCGTAGTCGAGCATCACGTACTGCCGGGCCACCAGGACCCCGCGCAGCCGACGGCGCAGCTGGGCCACGGCCGGGATCTCCTCGGCCCCGGCCCGCCGCACGAGGATGGCCTCGCTGGTGAGCACCGGCTCGCCGATGATGTGCAGCCCGGCCGCGCGCAGCGTCGTCCCGGTCTCCACCACGTCGCAGACGGCGTCGGCGACGCCGAGCCGGCAGGCGGTCTCCACCGCGCCGTCGAGCTTGACCACCGAGGCCAGGATGCCCGACTCGTCCAGGTGGCGCTGCAGCAGCACCGGGTAGGCGGTGGCGATCCGCTTGCCGGCCAGCTGGTCGACGGTGTCGATGCCGGACTCCAGCGGGCTGGCGAAGCGGAACGAGCTGCGGCCGAAGCCCAGCGGCATGACCTCCACCGCGGCCACCCCCTCGCCGTCGGCGGGGGCGGTCTCCAGCAGCATGTCCCGCCCGGTGATGCCGACGTCCAGGGTGCCGGCGGCGACGTAGACGGCGATGTCACGGGGCCGCAGGTAGAAGAACTCGGTGTCGTTGTCGGGGTCGTAGACGGCGAGGTCCTTGGTGCTGCGGCGCTGCCGGTAGCCGCTCTCGGCGAGCATCTCGGCGGCCGGCTCGCTCAGGACGCCCTTGTTGGGCACGGCGATGCGCAGCACGGGGTGGACTCCTTCGGTCGGTGATGGACGGTCGGCCCTCCTGCAGGGTCCCGCCGCGAGCCTGCGAGCGGGGGGGCAGGAGGGTCCTTCTTCAGAGGTGGGCGTAGACGTCGTCCAGGGTCAGGCCGCGGGCCAGCATGAGGACCTGCACCCGGTAGAGGAGCTGGCTGACCTCCTCGGCGGTGCGCTCGGGCCCCTCGTGTTCGGCGGCCATCCAGGACTCGGCGGCCTCCTCGACGACCTTCTTGCCCGCGGCGTGCACGCCGTCGCGGACCGCCGTGACCGTCCCTGACACCGGGTCGCCCGCCGCGACCTTGTCGGAGAGCTCGGCGAACAGCTGGTCGAAGGTCTTCACGCGCGGCTCCCGTCGGCCGGTCGGATCGAGAAGCCGGTGGGCCCGGAGGGCACGCGCAGGCCGCGGAGGGTGAGCGCCGTGGCCAGGGCGGCCACGGCCGCCTCCCAGCCCTTGTCCTCGGCCGACCCGGGCAGCCCGGCACGGTCGCGGGCCTGCTCCTCGGTGTCGCAGGTGAGGACGCCGTTGCCGACGGGCCTGCCCGCGTCCAGGGCCACCCGGGTCAGGCCCGCGGTGACCGCGTCGCAGACGTACTCGAAGTGCGGCGTCCCCCCGCGGATGACCACGCCCAGCGCGACGACGGCGTCGTGCCGCTCGGCGAGCGCCTGGGCGACCACCGGCAGCTCGACCGCGCCCGGGGCACGGACGACGGTCGGGTCCGGGACGCCGCTGGCGACCGCCGCGGCGACCGCCCGGTCCAGCAGCGCACCGGTGATCTCGGCGTGCCAGGTGGTGGCCACGATGCCCAGCGTCAGGCCGGACGCGTCGACCGCCTGGGCCTCGGGAGCTCCACGACCACTCACAGCTGCTCCGTCTGGCGCAGCGGGACGTCGGTGCCGGGCACGGTCGCGGCGTCGGCCGGGCCGGACTCGGTCTCCGGCTCGATGATGTCCAGCAGGTGACCCATCCGGTCGCGCTTGGTGCGCAGGTAGGCGAGGTTCTCGGCGGTGACGTGGCTGGGCAGCGGCACCCGGCCGGTGACCTTGAGCCCGTAGCCCTCGAGGCCGGCGCGCTTGGCCGGGTTGTTGGTGAGCAGCCGCATGGTGTGCACGCCGAGGTCGACGAGGATCTGCGCGCCGGTGCCGTAGTCGCGGGCGTCGGCGGGCAGCCCCAGGTCGAGGTTGGCGTCGACGGTGTCGATGCCGGCGTCCTGCAGCTGGTAGGCCTGCAGCTTGTGCAGCAGGCCGATGCCCCGGCCCTCGTGGCCGCGGATGTAGAGCACGATGCCGCGGCCCTCCTGCGCCACCGCGGCCAGCGCCGCCTGCAGCTGCGGGCCGCAGTCGCAGCGCAGCGAGCCGAACACGTCGCCGGTGAGGCACTCGGAGTGCACCCG